>DAOUGY010000250.1:0-5792 GCA_034428975.1 Anaerolineaceae bacterium
CCGGCCTGAACGGCGCGGGGTCGAAGGAACTGCTGGCTGCGCAGCCCGGCCTGGCCGTGCTGGTGCGCTAAGCACAACCCGAGCAATGCAAAAGGCGAGCCCAAACGGCTCGCCTTTTTTTGTCTCAGCCCGGACTATTCCGGCCAGTGCTCCAGCACATCGGGCAGTTCGCTCAGCGCGGCAATGCACGCACCCGGCTGCACAACCGCGCCGTGTTCGGCCCGATCGACGGCATTACCGCGGCGCGTGATCCACACGCTGGCCATGCTCAGCGCGTTGGCGCCGCGAATATCCGCGCCAAGCGTGTCGCCCACCATTACAGCGCGCCGGGGCGAAACACCAAAGTGAGATAACGCCATCTCGAACGGACGGGCATGCGGCTTGCGCAAGCCCACATCGGCCGATACCAGAACCAGTTCAAAGAAGGAGCGCAGCCCGGCATCGTCCACCAGTTTGCACACGTCGGCGCTGTCGGATGCATTGGAAATAATTCCCATGCGATACCCGCGATCCGCCAGCGCGGCCAGGGTCGGGGCGGCGTCCGCTTCCACGCGCCAGTGTGCCTGCGAGACGGCGTACAACGCCGCCAGCGCTGCGCGCAGCACCTCGTCGCTCAGGTGAACATACCCCAGGCGCGCCATGCTGCGGCGCAGCACCGATTCCGTGGTCACCTCCACCAGGTCGGTGTTGCGATCGTGGTAATACTCGGCCATGCTGCGCCCAAATTCATCCAGGAACGCCTCGCGCGCGGTGGGAACACCCATGCGGCACAGCGCCCGCCATAGCGCCTGGTGCGATTCACCGATCAGCGCATCCCAGGACGCGTCGAAGTAGATCAGCGTCGAGCCAAGGTCAAATAAAACAACATCAAACCGTCGCAATCTCCTCACCTCATAAAAGAAAACGCCGGATGCGGTCTTTGCGTTCCGCGTCCGGCGTTAATTCTAACCCATTTTCAGTATCCTCGTTCGGGGTCGAACACATTCAGCAGCGCTTCTCCCGCGCTATACCGCCGCAAGTTCTCGGTGAACATACGCAGCGCACGCTGCGCATAATGCGGGCTAATGCCGGCGACATGCGGCGAGAGGATCATGTTGGGTGCCCGCCACAACGGGCTGGCGGCGGGCAACGGCTCTTCGGGGAAAACATCCAGCGCGGCGCCCCCCAGATGATGATCGTCCAGCGCCTGGGCGAGCGCGGCCACGTCCACCACGCCGCCGCGGCCCACATCCACAAAGAAGGCGCCCGGTTTAAGCGCACGCAGTTCTTCCGCGCCAATCAGCCCGCGCGTTTGCGCGGTGAGCGGCAGGCTGTTGACCACAAAATCGCAATCCTTGAACATCGACTTAAGCGCCTGGTATGGATAAAGGCGCGTGAACAGTTCGCCCTGCGGGTCGCCCAGTCCCTCCTCGATGTATCCGTTGTCCTCGGGGTGCATCACATCGCGCTTGGCCGCCAGAATGCTCACCTGAAACGGTTGCAGCAGGCGGGCCAGCTCGCGCCCGATGCTGCCGTACCCCACCAATCCCACCGTGCTGCCGCGCAGTTCGTGCGGCAGGTAGCGCGTCCAGCGGTCGCGCGGCCATTCGGCGCGCTGCTGCCCGGCGTACAGGTCAGGGTGGCGGTGGCTCAGAGCCAGCAGCATGGCCAGCGCAAATTCGGCCACGTGCGGCGCCCCCGCGCCGCTCAAGGTGGTGGCGGTCAGGCCGGGCTTCTTCAACAGCGCCGATTCGGACGCAAAATCGATACCGGCCATGTTGAATTGCACCCAACGCAGGGCGGGCGCCAGAGCCGGGTCCGGCGTCAGACGATCGGTGTACAACACCTCCGCCTTGCCCCACGTCTCCGCGTCGATCTCGTCCACACGTGTCGCGGCACGCAGCACCAAACGCACGCGCGGCGAAACGCTGCGCAGCGCGGCTTGCAAGTCCTCACTCACCGGCAGGGTGATGAGCACATTAATCGGGTCGTTGTTGGACATGCCTTCTCCTTTTTCGGCCCGGTCCGCGCGGATCAGGCGCCGCCTTTCAGATAAATGCCGGTCGGGTCCAAATCTTCGCGCAAGATACGCAGTTCCTCGGCCGTTGGCGGTTCGGTGGCGCGCAGCACAGCCGCCGCGCGAATCGCCCAGCCGGTGTTGGCCTGCACCTGCTCGAATGTGGCGCCGGGGTGCAGCGCGGTCAAAATCATCTCACCGCTTTCGTCCGGCTCCATAATGCCCAGGTCGGTCACCACCGCCTGCGGGCCGGCGCCGCGCACACCGGCGGCTTCACGCCGCGCGCGCCCATCCAAAAATCCCGCCGAGGTGGCGAAATCGACCTTCTCGGGGAAGCGGCGCTTCTGGTGCGGGGTGATGATGTAGCAGCGGTTGGCCCAGGCCGCAATCTCCTGCGAGCCGCCCGAGCCGGGCAGACGCACTTTGGGATGCTCATACGAGCCAATGACCGTGGCATTGATGTTGCCAAAGCGGTCAATCTGCGCGCCGCCCAAAAATCCCACGTCCACATTGCCGCGCTGCAAGTAGAGGGTGAAGATGTCGTACATGCTGCACACCGACATGGCGCCCGTCACCAGCGTGGGATCGCCGATGGAGAGCGGCAGGCGCGAGGGGCGCGCGCCGATCACCCCGGCTTCGTAAATCATTTGCAGATTGGGGGCATGCGTGCGCCGCGCCAGGTTGCAGGCCAGGTTGGGCAGGCCCACGCCCACAAACGTCACATCGCCGTCGCGCAGCAGCCGCGCCGCGTTGATGCACATCAGTTCAGAGGAAGAATAGTCTGCCATACAGTCTCTTTCTTTTTTTCTTTCTTAAATTTATCCACGGATGCCACGGATTACACGGATGAAGAAAATGGAAGATTGGCCCAAATATCTACCCTTCTGTAGGATGGATCCATCCGTCATGGCGCAGCATGCGCTTCCATTGCAACTTGTTCGCGCCGAAGTTGAGCAGCAGACCAACCGGCAAACCGGTCGCCTTAAGATAGCTGAGAAGTTGTGCTTCTTCAAGCGACGACATTTGATGGATCGCCTTTATCTCTACGATGATTTGATCAAAAACCAGAAAATCGGCGATGTATCCACGATTCAGATGAATTCCCTTGTAAGCGACCTGAATTTCCTTTTGTGATTGAAAAGGAACGCTCCGCGCTTTTAACTCGATCTCCAGCGCTTCCTGGTACACCGCCTCCAAGAATCCGCACCCCAACTGGCGGTGTACTTCCATCGCCGCGCCGTTGATCGCGTAGGTTTCCGATTCCAGGATCATGCCTTGTCTCCGTTATCCAGCTCGGCACCATTCTCACGCCCGGTTTCTTCCATCCGTGGATATATTTACTTCATCCGTCTTATCCGTGGTTTAGATTCTTAATACTCGCCGTAATTGGCCGATGCAGCCAGTTTTTCCGGGACCTGCAAGCGCGCCTGCGTTTCAGCGCCCAGCTTCGCCCAATATTCCGCGCGGTCCTTCACGCCGTATACCCATTCCTGCAGCCAGGTCTGGGTCGATTCCGGCGATTCGCTGATCTTATCCCATGCCAGATAAAAGGCATTGTCGCGGTCGTAACAGCCCTGCGTGTACGACGGGTGCGCGGCATACGGCACATGGCAGACCGCATCCACAATCAACTCGGGGATCAGCGTGCGGTTGGGGTCGGAACGGATCACATCCTCGTCCACAATCTCCTCGGCCGTCAGAATGACGTGCTTGGCCGCAAAGGCCGCTTCCTTCTGCTCGCCGATGATGCCCCAGATATGCGCGTTGCCGCGCGCGTCGGCGCGCTGCACATGAATAATCGCCACATCCGGGTTCAGCGCAGGCACCACCACCACCTCGCGCCCGCTGTACGGATCCGTCACGCGTCGGATGGCTGGATTGGCCTGCTCCAGATCGGCAGCCGCCGTCTGATTCATCGGCATAAAGGGCAGCCCGGCTGCCCCCGCCTGCAAGCGCGAAATCATGCCGAAGTGGGAGTACTCTTCATACTCCAGCCGGCCGGATTCCAACGCGGCGCGCAGAATGCGCAGCGAGCCCACACCGGGGTTGCCCATATAGGAGAAAATCACCTTTTTGGCGCAACCGGCCGCCACCATCTGATCATAGATCAGGTCGGGCGTCGCGCGGGCCAGCACCAGGTCCTTGCGGCCCTGGCGAATGATCTCATGCCCGGCGGCAAAGGGAATCAGATGGGTGAACCCGGCCGCATACAGGCAATCGCCGTCATGAACGTACTTTGCAATCGCTTCAGAAAGGGAACAGATTTTGGACATGGCGTCTCTCAAAGTGGAATGAATGGATTCCGGCGGCCTTTGCCCCCTCAACCGCTGGGACGAGCATCCGGGGCAGCCGGTCAGCTGCCCCGGTGATGACCGTGTACGATCAAGCTTTGCGGACGTGCGTGTGAATTTGCTCGCGCATGTACAGCTGCAAGTAATGCACGCCGCCGGCGTTCTTGCCCGACGAGCCGGAGCCCTTCCACCCGCCGAACGGTTGGAAGCCCGGCCATGCGCCTGTGGTGGCGCCCTGCGGGCGATTGGCATACGTCACGCCGGCTTCGATATGGTCAAAGAACCACGGCACTTCCTCTTCGCTGCCGTAGAAGCCCGCCGTCAGGCCATAATCCACATCGTTGGCGATGCGCATGGCCTCGTCCAGGCTGTCCACTTTGCCCACCGTCGTGATCGGCACGAACATTTCTTGTTTCCACAGGCGGTGCGTCAGCGGCAGTTCGGCCAGAGTGGGTGCGGCGAAGTAACCGCGCGCAAAGTCGCCGTCGGTCAGCACTTTGCCGCCAGTCAGGAAGCGCCCGGCTTCAGCAATCTCGCCGGTGAACTGCTGATAATCGTTGTACGAGCTTTTATTGACCACCGGGCCCAGATAGACATCGCGCCGAGTCGGGTCGCCGATGGCCAGTTTGTTGGTCAACTCCACCAGGCGCGTCACCAGCGCATCATACACCGGCGCCTCGATCAGCACGCGCGAGCAGGCCGAGCATTTCTGCCCCTGCAACCCAAAGGCCGAGCGCACAATGCCCACCGCCGCGGCTTCCAGGTCGGCGTGGCGCGAAACAATGGCCGCATTCTTGCCGCCCAGCTCCAAAATGGCGGGGCGCACCCAGCGGCCGCTGCCAAAGTCGCGGTAGATCTTCATGCCCACATCAAACGAACCGGTGAAGGTGATCCCGTCCACTTCGGGGCTTTCGATCAACGCCTGCCCCAACGAGCTGCCCGGGCCGGTGACGTAGTTGAACACGCCCGCCGGCACGCCGGCGTCGCGCAGACATTCGGCGATCAGGCGCGCCGTCCAGGGCGTGTCGGTCGCCGGTTTCATCACCACCGTATTGCCCGTCACCAGCGCCGCGCCAGTCGGCCCGCCGGTCAGTGCCGCCGGGAAGTTGAACGGGCTGATCACCAGCCAGACGCCGTGCGGGCGCAGCACCGAGGTGTTGGTCGAAACAAACCCCGCCAGCGGATCGCGGCCCATTTCCACCACAAAACCGTTGGCGGCTTCCATGCGGTCGCACGCATAACGGAACAGGTCGGCGGTTTCGGCCACATCGCCCAGGGCTTCCATGCGGTTCTTGCCCACTTCCAGCGAGACCACCGCGCCCATCTCGAAAATGCGCCGGTCCATGATCTCCGCCGCTTTGCGCACCAACGCCACGCGCTCCTGCCAGGGGGTGTGACTCCATCCCCAAAACGCCGCGCGCGCCGCCGCCAGGGCCTCATGGGCTTCGGTCACGCCGCCCTTTTGAAAGACGCCCAGCAGTACATGGGTGTCCGCCGGCGAGCGG
>DAOUGY010000251.1:0-1780 GCA_034428975.1 Anaerolineaceae bacterium
GAGGCGGCTGAGAAGGCCAAAATTGAACTCTCCAGTATGATGGAGACCGAGATCAACCTGCCTTATGTCACGGCCGATGCCAGCGGTCCAAAGCATTTGCAGCTTCGCTTGACCCGCGCACACTTTGAACAAATGACCGCGGATTTGCTGGAACGTACGCGCGACCCATTCGAATCCGCCTTGAAGGACGCTGGATTGGACGCCAAAGGCATCGATGAGGTCGTCCTGGTCGGCGGCTCGACCCGCATGCCCATGGTTCAAGACCTGGTGCGCAAATTAATCGGCAAAGAACCGAACAAAGGCGTCAACCCGGACGAGGTGGTGGCAATTGGCGCTGCCATTCAGGCGGGCGTGCGTTCCGGCGAGGTGAAGGATATTCTTTTGCTGGACGTGACGCCGCTCTCGCTGGGCGTTGAAACCCTGGGTGGCGTGATGACCCGCATCATCGAGCGAAATACCACCGTGCCGGTACGCAAGAGCCAGATCTTCTCGACGGCCGAGGATAATCAATCGGCGGTGGATATTCACGTGCTGCAGGGCGAACGCCCGATGTCGACCGACAACAACAGCCTGGGCCGCTTCCGTTTGGATGGCATCCCCCCGGCGCCGCGCGGCCTGCCGCAAGTTGAAGTGACCTTCGATATCGATGCCAACGGCATCCTCAACGTTTCGGCCAAGGATCAGGCTTCCGGCAAGGAGCAGCGTGTCACCATTACAGCATCGACCAACCTGAACAAATCGGATATCGAGCGAATGGTGGAGGACGCCAAGAAGAATGAGGCGCAGGATAACCGGCGAAAGGAACTGGTTGAAGCACGCAATCAGGCTGATAACGCAGCCTACCAGGTGGAAAAAACCTTGCGCGAGACTGCCACCATACCTGCTGAATTGCGCGGCGAAGCCGAAAATGCCGTGCGCGATTTACGCCAGGCGGCTGGCGGAGAGGATTTGAACCGCATCCGCAGCCTGACGGAAAAAATGCAGCAGCTCGCTGCGCAGATTGCACAGTCTGCCCAGCCGGCGGGTTCGGCGCAGGGTAACCCAGTCGGGGATGGCCAGGACGGCAACTCCTCAGGCGAGGGCAACCCTGGCAATAACGGCCAGGGCGAAGTTGTGGACGGTGAATTCCGCCAGGCATAGGCCTTGAGGACAAAGGGCGAACAAAACGGCGGGCTAATTGGCCCGCCGTAATTTGTTTACTTTCGGATTCTGTGATCGGAATTATGCGTGAACCAATGTACCCACGGGTTCGCCAATCAGCGCCTTGCGCAAGGCGGAGTTATCCCATAAATTTAGCACCAGGATGGGCAATTTGTTTTCCATGCACAGTGAAACGGCGGTGCTGTCCATCACTTCCAGGCGGCGGTTAAGGGTATCGATATAGGTCAATTCATTGAACTTGACGGCGGCCGGATTTTTCTTCGGATCGCTGTCATAAACGCCGTCGACCTTGGTGGCCTTGATCAGCACATCCGCGTCGATTTCCATGGCACGCAATGCTGCCGCAGTGTCGGTGGAGAAGTAAGGGTTGCCTGTGCCGCCGCCGAAAATGACCACGCGCCCTTTCTCGAGGTGGCGAATGGCGCGCCGGCGGATATACGGTTCAGCTACCGATCGCATTTCAATGGCGGATTGAACGCGCGTCCACACGCCCAGCCCTTCAAGAGAGTCCATCAAGGCCAGTGCATTCATCACGGTGGCCAGCATGCCCATGTAATCGGCTGTGGCGCGGTCCATGCCCAGTTCCAGGCCGACCCGCCCGCGCCAAAGGTTGCCAGCG
>DAOUGY010000252.1:0-4296 GCA_034428975.1 Anaerolineaceae bacterium
AATGCATGGCCGATGGGCTTTGTAGTGGCAATCATCCCAAAACGCATGACAATCTTCACGCAAAAAGGTTGCACAAAACGGTTCAAAATAGGAATATATTCAGCCGTCCGATTTGGATTTTTTGACCCAAAACATGGATTATCCTGTCTGTTTCGGAAGCGAGATTGATCGGGGCGCGCTGCCGGCTGGTGGGGGTGAATGGAGCGCGGCGACAGGCCTGAATGTTAAAGAAAACCGGTTGCGGGGCGGCTCATTGGCTCCGGGCCCGATCTTGACGAACAAAATGGATTAGACTATCATCTAACGCATTCAATCAATATCTAATTGGGATGCGTATGTCCATTTCAGTCCACTGGAAAACTGGCACGGCTGTTGATCTGTTCGTCAGCCTGCACGTGCTGCACCACCCGGCGCAGTTTGGTTTGCGGCCAGGCTGGGCGGCCGGTGTGCGCTCACGCTTGCCGGCGGCGCAGCGCGACGTTTTGGAAAACGCGCAGCAGTTCATGCCGGTACCGCTGACCTGGCTGCACAGCCTGCCGACCGAAACGCTCCAGGACGCGGGCAAGGCGCTGGACGTGCTGGCGGCCCTGCCCTCCGCCGAGCGCTTGCCGCGCCTGATGTTTAGCGCCGACACCGATGCAGAAACCCGCGAGCTGTTCGCGCGCATTACCGCCGGCGGCGCGTGGACGCCCGCCGATGTGGACGCGGCGCGCGCTGCATATGCCCGCCGCGGCATTCCGGTGCGCCCGGCGGTGCTGACGGCCGTGTGCGCCGCCTGGAGCCGCGCGGCGTCGTTTGGCGATCAATACCTGGCGGCGCTACGCGAGTATGTGCAGGTGTTCTTTGCCGAGGAAGAGGCGCGCATTCGTCCGGCGTTGACCGCTGCCGCGCAGTCGGCCCAAGAACTGGCGGGCCGTGTTCCGTTGGAGAGTCTGTTGGAGAGGCTTTCGAACGGCGTGACGTTTGCCATCCCGCCCAGCATTCAACGCATCACGCTGGCGCCGTCGTACTGGAGCAGTCCGCTGGTCTTTCTGGCGCGCGTCGAACCAGACACCCTGCTGGTGCTGTTCGGCGGCCGGCCGGAATCGGACAGCCTGGTGCCCGGCGAACAGGTGCCCGCTACCCTGCTGGAGGCGCTGAAAGGGCTGGCCGATCCCACCCGGCTGCGCATTCTGCGCTATCTGGGTGAGGAGCCCAGCACACCTGCCGAACTGGCCCGCCGTCTGCGCCTGCGCCCGCCCACGGTCATCCATCACCTTAACGCACTGCGCCTGGCCGGCCTGGTACAGATCGGCCTTTCCGAACAGGGCGAAAAGCATTACACCCTGCGCGCCGAAGCGCTGGAGACGATCCTGCAATCGGTTCGCGCCTACCTTACCCCCACGGGAGATTAATGTGAGCACTGCAACCGCTTTTCCCGCGCGTCTCAAGCGCGTTCTGAATGAATATGGAGAAAACCTGCGCCTGTTCTCGCCCAACGCCAAGCTGTATTTGACCAATGCGGTTGTTGCCGGCGCGGCGATGGGCGTTTTCCGTCTGCTGTTCAACTTCTTTGTGCTCAGCCTGGGCTTCGATCAGGCCCTGCTGGGCAACCTGACCACCACCAGCAGCCTGACGGCCCTGTTGGTGGCGCTGCCGATGGGCTACCTGGCCGACTTTTTGGGGCGCAAGCGCTCGTTGGTGGTTGGCACCAGTGGGGTGATGCTAGCCGTTCTGATGATGGTGCTGTTCCCCTCGGTGCCCATGTTCATCGGCATGAACATCATTCTGGGGTTTGCCCAAAGCCTGGCGGGTGTGACGATGGGCCCCTTCCTGATGGAAAACTCCAGCGAGAAGGAGCGCGTGTACCTGTTCAGCTTCAGCTCGGGGTTGGCGACCGCTTCGGGCTTTGTGGGCAACTGGGTGGGTGGCTACCTGCCCACCTGGATGGGCGCGGCGGCGGGGGTTTCGGCGACCAGCACGCAAGCCTACACCTGGGCGCTGATTATCGTCAGCGCAGCCATGATCTTTGCCATCCTGCCGCTGACCCTGATGCGCATGCCCAAACTGGCCACCGCCCAGCGGTCGGTGTTTGCGCCTATTGCCTACTTCCGGCAGCACCCCGCCACGCTCGGCAAGCTGATTTTGCCGATGCTGGTGACGGCCATTGGTGCGGGGCTGATTATGCCGTTCATGAATGTCTTCTTCCGCCAGGTGCATCACCAGAGCGACGGCGCCATCGGCTCGATGTTCGCCTTTGGCTCGCTGGCGATGGGCCTGGGTTTGATGATCGCCCCGCCGCTGGCCGACCGCTACGGCAAAATTCAACTGGTGGTGGTCACCCAGGCGCTGTCCATTCCCTTCCTGGTGCTGCTGGGCTATTCGCCGTGGTTTGGCGCGGCGGCGCTGGCTTATTACATTCGTCTCGCGCTGATGAATATGAGCGGGCCGGTCTACCAGACCTTTGTGATGGAACATGTCGACCCCTCGGCGCGGGCCACGGTGGCCAGCCTGGTGAGCATGGCAGGCAGCTTTGGTTGGGCGTTCTCGCCCACCATCAGCGGTTGGATTCAAGTGCGCTACGGTTGGGGCCCGGCGTTTGCCGGCACCATCCTGCTTTACGTCCTCTCGGTGTATCTGTACTGGCTGTACTTCTACCCGCGCAAAGCTCCGTCGGGCAAGGCCAATGTGTAACTTTTTTCACAGAGGCGCATCCAAAGGGATGTGAAAACGCAAGCGGCCTTGCCGGTCACCGGCCGGGTCGCTTTTGAAGAAACCGACCCAGGATATTGGAGGATTGACTCAAATGGAAATGATCATTGACTTCCCCGGCGGCGCGCGCGTGGATGCGCACTTTGGCCCGTACACCGTTCCCACCGACCAGCCCTCGATGATGGGCCCCGGCAGCGCCCCCACCCCGTTTGCCGTGTTTCTCTCGTCGATCGGCACGTGCGCCGGCATTTACGTGCTGGGCTTCTGCCAGCAGCGCGGTCTGCCCACCGAAGGCGTGCGCATCGTGCAGCGCGTGCACAGCAACCCGATGACCGGCATGGTGGATACCGTCGATCTGGAGATTCAGGTACCGCCGTCCTTCCCCGAAAAATACTATGATGCCCTGATTCGCTCGGCCGATCAGTGCAAAGTGAAGAAACATTTCGAAAAACCGCCCAAATTCAACATCGTAACCCAAGTTAACGGGTAAAATAGCGCCATATGGCGCATTCATCTCCCACCCCGGCGCGAGTTTCCGCAATAGGCCTGATCTCCCGAATCGATCGGGGGCTGGCTGCCTTGCCTGAAGCCGTCATCGCCGGGGCGGGTGCGTTAAGCCTGATGATCTACGCGCGCGTGATTGTGCCGACCGCCGACCTGGCGGTTTTTCGCGATGCGCGCCTGCTGGACCTCTCAGCGATTCTGAAAGGCAGCGCGCCGGCTGCGCTGCGGCTGCTGGGCTGGTTTGCGCTGCTCTTTGTGCTCTATGGTCTGGCGGCGCGCGCGGCGCGCCACACGCGCACGCGCGTGGGCTGGCTGCTGGTGATCAGTTGGGCGGCATTGTTTGGGCTGGCTTTTTTGCGCATGTACCCCTTTGCCGCGGCCGATATTTTCGACAACATCATGCACGGGCGCATTCTGGGAGTGTACGGCGGCAATCCGTTTTTCAACACCGCCTCGCAATACCCCAACGATCCGTTTCTGAATTACTCGTTTTGGGTAAAAGCCATTTCGGCTTACGGCCCGGCCTGGGAAGCATCCGCCGGGCTGGCGGCGCGCCTGGCGGGCAACGATTTCTTCAGCGTTGTGCGTGCCTTCAAGCTGCTGCCGGGGCTGTTCCTGTTTGCATCGATGGCCGCCGCGGCACTCATCCTGCGGCGCGAGGCGCCCGAACGCGCGCTGTCGGCTGTGCTGTTGCTGGGCTGGAACCCGATGATGCAGTTCGAGACCTTTGGCAATGGACACAACGACATCGCCATGGCTTTCTGGATTTTGGCGGCGGTGTGGCTGATTACGCGGCGACGGTTTACCCTGGCAGTGCTGGCACTGGTGATGGGCGCGCTGTTCAAGTACATTCCGCTGCTGCTGCTGCCGGCGGCCGGGCTGATCGGTTTGCGCGAACAAACCAGCGGGCGGGCGCGCGTGCGCTATTTTGCGCTGACCGCTCTGGCCGTGCTGGCGCTGGTGGTGCTGGCTTATGCCCCGTTTTGGGTGGGGCCGGGCACGTTGACGGTGGAACGCCGCGCGCAGATGTTTACATCGTCGATTCCCACGTTGATCTATCACGCCCTGGGGTCGGTCGTCCCTCCGCAGCAAGCCGGGCGC
>DAOUGY010000253.1:0-16032 GCA_034428975.1 Anaerolineaceae bacterium
AAAGCGGCGAGTATGCCCTGTCCCGCCCGCTGTTCATCTACTCGGATGCCAAAATCCTGGCTGAAAAACCGCAGGTGGCCGCTTTCATCAACTTCTACCTGACGCGTGTCAATGATGTGATTGAAGAAGTGGGGTACTTCCCTGCCAGTGAAGAAGCGCTGAACGTCGCGCGCCAAACCTGGTTGGATGCCGCGAAATAGGTAAGATTCACTCTCGATCCGTGAGGCCGGCGCGGAAGCGCCGGCCTCCATCTGCGCCAACCGCAATTTTGACTGAAACGAACGCAAAGATAATGGCCATCTCTCTCCTCAACCGTCCCTTGCAACCGGCCGACACGGCCTCTCCGGTGCGCGCGCGCCTGAAAAAGAAACCGCGCCGCGGCGAGACCGTGATCCAAGCTTTTTTGTTCCTGAGCGGGGCCGTCTCTATTTTGACCACCGTGGGCATTGTGTTTGAACTGGGCAAAGAAGCCTTGCTGTTTTTCTCCATGCCCGGGGTGAGCCTGGGTGAATTTCTGACCACCACGCTGTGGCAGCCGGCGGTTGGCCACTTTGGCGTGCTGCCGCTGTTGACTGCCACCCTGGTGACCAGTTTCTTTGCCATGCTGATCGCCTTGCCGCTGGGGCTGGCGGCGGCGGTGTATTTGAGTGAATACGCCACCCCGCGCGCCCGCGCCGTCATCAAGCCCGTGCTGGAAATCCTGGCGGGCGTGCCCACCGTGGTGTACGGCTACTTTGCGCTGACGGTCATGACGCCCATCCTGCGCGGTATTTTCGGCACGGAGACGGTGCAGGTCTACAATACGCTGTCAGCCGGGCTGGTGATGGGCGTCATGATCTTGCCGACGGTGGCCTCGATGAGTGAAGATGCGCTCTCGGCGGTGCCGCGCGCCCTGCGCGAAGCCGCCTATGGACTAGGCGCCACGCGCCTGGAAACCGCCCTGCAGGTGGTGGTGCCGGCGGCTTTGTCCGGCATCATTGCCGCTTTCATCCTGGGCATTTCGCGCGCGGTGGGCGAGACGATGATTGTGGCGGTGGCGGCGGGCTCCGGCCCGAACTTCACACTTAACCCTTTCAAGGGCGCGGAAACAATGACCGGTTACATCGCGCGCATCAGCGGGGGAGACCTGTCGTACGATACGCCCGATTACAACAGCATTTTTGCCATCGGACTGCTGCTTTTCCTGATCACCCTGGCCTTGAACATCCTGAGCCGCAAGCTCTCGGCCCGCTTCCGCGAGGTGTACGAATGAACCTCTTCTCGACCCCCAAATCGCTGCTCGCCGGGGGCGATGCCCACCTCACTCAACGCCACCGCGAGGGGCGCGTCTGGAAGACGGTTTTTTTAGCCGCCATCCTGACCGGCTTGATTGCGCTGGCGGTACTGTTGTTGAGCATCCTCAATCAAGCGGTGGGCCTGGCCGCGGTGGAATACAAAAAAGCGCCGGAAATGCTCGCGGCGCAGCCGCTGACCGAATTGGATTCGGCGCAGTTGATCGCTGTGCTGCAGGGCAATCTGTCGGCCAACCGCGTTCGCGCCCTCAACCGCGAACAGGCGCTCGATCAGCGCTCGCGCAGCGACCTGTATGCCCTGGTGGTTCGCGAGGTGGTGCAGCCGACGGTGGTGGCCACCTGGCACCTTGACCAATCTGTCTTGCAGCGCGCGGCCATTACGGCCGAAGTGGCGAACCGGTATCCCGGGGCGCATCTGGAATTCCGTGCCTGGTTGAATGCGCCTTTTTTGGAAAATACCATGTCGCGCCGTCCGGAAGACGCCGGCATTCGCACCGCGCTGCTGGGCTCGCTGCTGCTGATTGCCATTACCATCGCGATTGCCTTCCCGCTGGGGGTGGGCGCGGCCATCTATTTGGAAGAGTACGCCGATAAGCGGCGCTGGATTAACCGCGTGATCCAAACCAATATCGACAACCTGGCCGGGGTGCCGTCCATTGTGTACGGCATTCTCGGGCTGGCTTTGTTTGTGCGCGCGCTGGAGCCGATTACCAGCGGGCGGCTGTTCGGCGTGGAAGGTGGCAACGGGCGCACCATCCTGTCGGCGGCGCTGACCATGGCGCTGCTGATCCTGCCGGTGCTGATCATCAATGCCCAGGAAGCCATCCGCGCCGTGCCCGGTTCGCTGCGGCAGGCCAGCTACGGCCTGGGCGCCACGCGCTGGCAAACGATCTGGTTCCATGTGCTGCCGTATGCGCTGCCTGGCATTCTCACCGGCACCATTTTGGCGGTGTCGCGCGCCATTGGCGAGACGGCCCCGCTGATTGTGGTGGGTGCGTCGACCTACATCACCAGCGACCCAAATGGGTTGTTTTCCAACTTTACGGTTTTGCCCATTCAGATATACAATTGGACTACCCGACCGCAAGATACGTTTCGCGCGGTGGCGGCGGCAGCGATTTTGGTTTTGTTGGTATTGCTGCTCTCGCTCAACGCCGTGGCCATTCTCTTGCGCAACCGATTAAGCAGGCGGTATTAATATGACGATGACGACTCTCACCCCTCCGGTGACCCAAAGCGACTCTCCCTTCGCGATTGAAACCCGCGATCTGGATATCTATTACAGTGCGTTCCGCGCGGTGAAAAGCGTGGATTTGCAGGTGGTGCCGAATAAAATCACGGCCATCATCGGCCCGTCGGGCTGCGGCAAGAGCACGGTGCTGCGCGCCTTCGACCGCATGAACGATTTCATCCCCGGCGCGCGCGTGACCGGTGAGGTGCTGTTCCACGGACAGAATCTGTACGCGCCCGATGTGGACTCGGTTCAGGTGCGCCGCGCCATCGGGATGGTCTTCCAAAAGCCCAACCCGTTCCCCAAATCCATTTATGACAACATTGCCTGGGGCGCGCGGGTCAACGGCATTGGCGGCAACATGGACGATCTGGTGGAAGAAACCCTGGTCAAAGCGGCGCTGTGGGACGAAGTGAAGGACGACCTGAAGAAGAGCGCGCTGGCGCTTTCCGGTGGGCAGCAGCAGCGCCTGTGCATTGCGCGCGCGCTGGCGGTGCGCCCGGAGATCATTCTGATGGATGAGCCGTGCTCTGCGCTGGACCCGATCGCCACGTTGAAAATCGAAGATTTGATGCGCGATCTGTCGGTGAACTACACCATCATCATCGTCACGCACAACATGCAGCAGGCGGCGCGCGCATCCGATTTCACCGCATTCTTCACCATGGATGAGGACCGCGCGGGTATAATGGTGGAGTACGGTGAGACCAGCCAGATCTTTACCCGGCCGGGCGACCGCCGCACCGAAGATTACATCACCGGCCGATTTGGCTAAATCGGTATTTGGAACTCTGCAGGAGAGAGGGAACGGTTATGCCCCGCCAATCGTTAGACCGACACATTCATCAGATTGAGGAAGAAGTGCTTCTGCTGGGCAGCATGGTGGAACAGGCCATGCTCAAAGCCGTGGAAAGCCTGAAAAACCGCGATACCGTTGCGGCGCACAAGATTTACAACGACGACCGGCAGATTAATGAAAAACGCTTCGCGATTGAGAACGCCATTCTCATTTTGATTGCCACGCAGCAGCCCATGGCGCATGACCTGCGCGTGCTGACCGCCAGCCTGGAAGTGATCACCGAGTTGGAGCGCATGGGCGACTATGCCAAGGGGATTGCCAAAGTCACCGAGCGGCTGGGAGACGTGGATATTGTCATTCCGATCCGCGAGATTCAACAAATGGCCGTACTGGCGGTGGGTATGCTGCACCGCGCATTGAGTGCGTTTGTCGAAGAGAATCCCAACCAGGCGCGGCAGATTTGCGAAGAGGACTCGCAGGTGGATGAGCTGTACACGCGGGTCAATCGCATCATCACGCAGAACATGATCCAGCGCCCCGAGACGATTGATCACACCAACCTGCTGCAGTGGGTGGCGCACAACCTGGAGCGCATGGCCGACCGTGTATCGAACATTTGTGAGCGCACCGTGTTCACGGTCACCGGCGAGATGCTGGAACTGGACTCGTCGGACGACGAAGACGCCGAGTAAAACAGCCTGAATGTTGAAGATCCCTCCTGACGAGGGATCTTTTTTTGCCGGTACGGTCTTGGCGGCAATGCTATAATATTAATCCAGAGAATTACTCTCGGAAATTGGGGTGTAGAGGAGTCTTGCATGCTAAAACCACACAGCTATCGCGGAAAATTGATTGTGGTGGAAGGCATTGACGGCAGCGGCAAGTCGACGCAGATTGACTTGCTGGCGAAATGGCTGAATTCGCAGGGGATGACGGTTTACTTCAGCGAGTGGAACAGCTCCGATCTGGTGAAAAGCACCACGCGGCAGGGCAAGAAAGAAAAAATGTTCACACCCACCACCTTCAGCCTGATTCAGGCGACCGATTTTGCCGACCGGTGGGAAAATCACATTTTGCCGATGCTCAAAGCCGGCGCGATTGTGCTGGCCGACCGCTATGCGTTCACCGCTTTCGCGCGCGACGTGGCGCGCGGCGTGGACCGCGCCTGGGTGCGCAACCTGTACTCGTTTGCGCCGCAGCCCGACCTGGCGCTGTATTTCCAGGTGCCGCTGGATGTGGCTATCGAGCGCATTTTATCAGGTCGGGCGCAGCTCAAATTCTATGAAGCCGGCATGGACCTGGGCCTTTCGGACAACAAAGTGACCAGCTTCCGATTGTTCCAACAGCGCATTGTCGGCGAATATGAGAGCATGGTACCGGAATTTGGATTGACGGTGGTCGACGCCTCGCAGTCGGTGCAGAAACAGCAAAAGCAGGTTCGCCAGGTGGTGAAAAAGGTGCTGAAAGGTTGGGAAAGCCTACCCAATCCGCAATTTACGCGCCGGAGAGCCCCGCACCGCAGATTGCAAATCCCGGAGGAGGTGCGCCATGACTGAACCGATCTATTACGGCGTGGGCTTCCCGTACCGTACGGCGCCTGAAATGCCCGGCAAGCTGATTGTGCTGGAAGGCACCGATGGCGTGGGGCGCTCGACGCAGGTGGCGATGCTGCGCAAGTGGCTGGAGGACGAAGGCTATGCCGTGACGGATACCGGCCTGCGCCGTTCGCCGCTGTGCCAGACCGGCCTGGAGGCCGCCAAGAACGGTCACACGCTGGGCCGCCTGACGATGAGCCTGTTCTACGCCACCGATTTCGCCGACCGGCTGGAAAATCAGATCATCCCCGCGTTGCGCGCCGGTTTTTACGTGCTCTCCGATCGCTATTTCTATTCGACCATCGCGCGCGATGTGGTGCGCGGCGCCGACCCGGAGTGGGCGCGCAAGGTGTACGGTTTTGCGCTCAAGCCCGATTTGGTGTTGTACATGAAGGCCGACATCGACACACTGGTCTCGCGTATGGTGCAGGGGCGCGGTTTCAACTACTGGGAATCAGGCATGGATATTCGCTGCGCGGACAACCTGTACGACAGCTTCCGTGTATATCAGACGCAACTGCTGGAGACGTTTGACGCCATGGTGGGGGAATACGGCTTTGCCGTGGTGGACACCAATCGCAGTGTGCAGGAGGTGTTCGACGACATGCGCCGGCACATCCGCCCGCTGCTGAACCCGCGCGAGCTGTAAGTAACGGAGGTGCCGTGAAGCGCTCTCATGCCAACCCGGTAACGCGTTCGTATGCGGCGGAGATGCTGCTGCGCAATGTCCGCGCGCTGCTGCAGGAAGTGGACGGTGTGCGCGGACAGGGCGAAAGCGACATCGAACCGGTGCACCGCATGCGGGTGGCTTCGCGGCGCGTGCGCACGGCGTTGAGCGTTTTTGGCGAGCACCTGCCCAACAAACGCGCCACGGCCTGGCGCAAGGACCTGTCGGCCCTATCGCGCGCGTTGAGCAATGCGCGTGATCTGGACGTGCAAATTGACGTGCTGCTCAACGAGTTGCGCGAATTGGATGACTTGCATCACCGCCCTGGCCTGCGCCGCTTGCTGCTGCGTTTACGCCAACAACGACTGCGCCGTCAGCGGCGCGTGCAGACTGCGCTGCGCGAGGTGGAGAAGCGCGGCACTCTGAATGACATGGAAACGCGATTGAATGCCATGCAGCCGCAGTTGCCCGGTGAAGAAGCCGACACCGCGGAACTGCGCGATTTGGCCTGCGCCCGCGGCAAGGCGCTGTTGGCGAACCTGATTGCCTTTGAAGGCAGCCTGGACCAGCCCGACCAGGTGCAGGCGCATCATGCCATGCGCATCGCCGCCAAACGCTTGCGCTACACGTTGGAAATTTTTGCGCCGCTGTACGATGGGCAACTGGATGTGTACATTCAAGAGCTGCGCCGCTGCCAGACGCTGCTGGGGGATATTCACGATTGCGATGTGTGGTTGGACTTCCTGCCGGCATTTGAACTGCGCGAGCGCCGCCGCATGGCCAAATACCTTGGACATACCCGCCCGTTTAAGAATTTGCAGCCTGGCCTGACCTTTTTTGCCGAGGAGCGGCGCGCCCAACGCGCCAAACGCTTTGACCGCTTTGGACGGGAGTGGCGCGTGTACCGCGAGCAGGGTTTGTGGGAAAATCTTGTGGACGATCTTTCGGGTGTGGCGGAGGAGCCCGCCGCGCCGGATGACGCCGAGATGGGAGATTAATTCCTTCGCGTATGGCCAAACAACCCGAATTGCCACCGTTTTCACCCGAATTACTCAACCCGGACGGAACGTATATGGAATCGGTGTCGCGCCTGCTGCACATTTGCGGCTGCGACAACGACCACACCCAGCACGTCACCACGTTGGCGCTGCGCCTGTTTGACGAATTGCAGCCGATGCACCGGCTGGACGGAGGGGCGCGCGCGCTGCTGCAATTTGCCGCACTGCTGCACGACATCGGCTGGATCGAGGGCGAGAAAGGCCATCACCTGGCTACGCTGCGCATCATCCTCAACACCCCGCTGCTGCACTTCAACAACAAAGAACGCCTGATGGTCGGCTCGATTGCGCGTTATCACCGCCGTGCGCTGCCGGATAAAACGCATGACCATTATGTTGCCCTATCGACCAAAGAGCAGGGATTGGTGAGCGAATTGGCCGGTATCCTGCGCGTTGCCGATGCGCTGGACACGGCGCATGCTCACCATATTGAGGACGTGACTTGTGACGTGCGCCCGCGCAAGGTGGTGCTGCGCTGCAAGGTTCAGAAAGCCGCCCCGGAAGAGGAGAAGATGGTGCAGGAAAAAGGCGATCTGTTTGAGTTGGTGTACAAACACCGCCTGGAGGTGCAGTGGGTGATGGATGAAGCGCTGCAAAAGGCCAAAAAAGGCAAAAAGGCTGCCAAGGAAGCCGCCGGCCAAAAAGGAAAATCCGACGAAAAGAAAAAAGAGAAACCCAAAGCGAAATCCAAAACCAAAAAGCAGGACGACGCATCCTGATTCTCTGGGGATTGATCTTAAAAGGCGGCCGTTTGGCCGCCTTTTTGTTGGGTAGGACAGGGATTACAGGTGCAGGTTGAGCTGCTGTTCAAGCGTCTCGACGGCGGTGCGCACGACCTTGACGCGCGCGAAATATTTGTCGTTGGCTTCCACCACCGTCCACGGCGCAACCAGCGTGCTGGTTTTAAGCAGCATGTCTTCGACCGCCTGCTGGTAGAGCGGCCACTTGTCGCGGTTGCGCCAGTCCTCGGCGGTTAACTTCCAGGCCGTCACCGGGTTGGCCTGGCGCTCCTCAAAGCGGCGCATTTGCTCTTCGGGGCTGATGTGCAGCCAGAACTTGAGCAGAATCATGCCGGAGGAGGTCATCTGGCGCTCAAATTCGTTGATCTCGCGGAAAGCGCGTTTCCAGGCTTCTTCCTTGCAGAAGCCCTCGATGCGTTCGACCATCACGCGGCCATACCAGGAGCGGTCAAAGATCTGCACCTGCTTTTCTTCGGGCGGTTTCAACCGGCGCCAGAAACGCCACAGGTAGTGGTGCGCGCGGTCTTCGCCTTCGGGCGCGCCAATGGGGTACACCTCGTATCCGCGCGAGTCCAGGCTTTCGGTCAGACGCTTGATCGCTCCGCCCTTGCCGGCGGCATCCCAGCCTTCAAAGACGACGATCAACGCGCGGCGGCGCTTATACAACTCGTGGGCCAGCGCCTGAAGTCGCTCCTGCAAGGGTGGGAGCTGCGCTTTGTATTCTTCGCGAGTGAGCGTTTGGGAAAGATCAATCCGTTCGAGCATGGTCAGGCCTCCTCCACCGCTTCGGTTGCAACGTCGTTGGGCTCGTTCAGGCCCTCGGGCAGGGCCTTGCCGCGCGCAAGCAGGGCTTCTTCCATGCGGCGCGCCGCGGTTTCCAGGATTTTGACACGTGACCAGCGCCGGTCGGTGGCTTCGACAATTGTCCAACTGCCCCATTCGCTTTCGGTGCGCGCCAGCATCTCCTCGATGGTCACCCGATACTCGTCATAGCGTTTGTAGTGCTTCCAGTCCTCTTTTTGCACGCGCCACTTTTGCAGCTCGTCGGCTTCGAGCTTTTCAAAGCGTTTCTTTTGTTCTTTTTTGCTGATGTGCATGAAGAACTTGATCAGCACATAGCCGTCTTCGGCCAGGGCATGTTCAAACTCGACGATGTCCTGGTAGGCTTCGCGCCAGGCCTCGGCGGGGATGAGCTTTTCCACGCGTTCGACCCCCACGCGGCCGTACCACGAGCGGTCGAATACGGCCACCTCGCCGTAGCGCGGCAGACGCAGCCAAAAGCGCCACAACCAGGGCATCTGGCGCTCCAACTCGGTGGCGGCTTTGACGGCGTGGATGCGAAATCCGCGCGGGTCCATATGCTGGGCCAGCATGTTGATGGATGTGCCTTTGCCGGATGCGTCCCAGCCTTCGAAGACGATGATGACGGGAATGGCATTTTCCCAGCAGGCGCGCTGCAGCAGCGTAAAGCGCGCGCCCAGCGTCTTGACGCGCGTTTTGTACTCCTCTTTGCTCAATTCGAGAGAAAGATCGACTTTTTCAAGCATGCGCTTCTCCCTGTGCGGACTGAATGTCTGGATGACATAACTGTAGCCCCTTCCAATGGAAAATTCAAGCCCAATTTATCCAAAAAGGGTTGTGACATTGTGGCGGACATGGGATAATCGATCCATTCTACGGCGAGGGTGCAGGATGAAACGATTTTTACGCGAAGTGGTGATTGGCATTGTGCGCTTGATCCTGGGCATTTTTGCCCGGGTGGAAGTCCGCGGGCTGGAGCATGTTCCATCCAACGGGCCGCTGCTGCTGATCACCAATCACATCAATTTCTTCGATGCGATCGTCATCATGGGGGTTTTGCACCCGCGCCCGCTGACGATGATGGGCAAAGCCGAGAATTTTCAAAAACCCTTGTTGAAAGCCATTTTCTCGTTGTGGGACGCCATTCCTGTGCGGCGCGGCGAGCTGGACATGACTGCCATTCACGACAGCCTGGAAGCGCTGCGCCAGGGTAAGATGCTGGGGGTAGCCCCGGAAGGCACGCGCAGCAAGAACGGCGTGCTGCAGCAGGGTCGGGCGGGGATGGTGCTGCTGGCGCATCGCAGCGGCGCGCCTTTCCTGCCGGTGGCCATTTTTGGGCACGAGCATTACCGTGACGATGTGCGGCATTTTCACAAAGTGCGGGTTCACGCCAATTTTGGCCAGATGTTCCAAATGGAAACTGGTGGCGCCATGCTCTCGCGGGACGTACGCGAAGAGATCACCGATGAAATCATGTACCGCATTGCCGCCCTGCTGCCCGAAGCACAGCGTGGGGTGTACGCCGACTTTCAACGTGCCGGCACGCGCTACCTGCGCTTTCCACCGCCCGGCGATTCCAATCCATCTCATATATAACGCCAATACAATTCGTACACTTCCCGGTTAACCTTAATGTCGGGGAGGGTGAGCAAAACCGTGCCGTTCACACCGCCCGGTTATTGTTTGCGTTGCCCTGAAAACAATTGGAGGTGAACCATGAACCTGGATAAATTTACACAAAAAGCACAGGAAGCCATTTTTTCCG
This sequence comes from Anaerolineaceae bacterium, assembly GCA_034428975.1. GTDB lineage: Bacteria > Chloroflexota > Anaerolineae > Anaerolineales > Anaerolineaceae > DAOUGY01. Next base: position 9,949 of record DAOUGY010000253.1, read on the forward strand.
CTCAACGGTTGGCGCAGGAGATGCAGCACCCATCGATTGAGCCGGCGCATATTTTACTGGCATTGCTCGAACAGACCGACGGCGTGGCTCCGGCCATCGTCACCCGCGTGGCGGGTTCGGCGCTGGCGCTGCGCGAGGAAGTGCGCAAGGACCTGGAAAGCCGCCCGCGGGTGTATGGATCAAATGTGGAGGTGGGGCTGGGACGCCCGGCGTCCGATGTGATCACCGCGGCCGAACGCTACGCCAAAGGCATGCAGGACGAGTACGTCTCGGCCGAACATCTGCTGTTGGCCTTGACGGATTCCAACGAAAGCAAACGCCTCGAGTCGTATGGGTTGACCAAAGACGCTGTGTTGAAGGCGCTGCGTGAAGTACGCGGCAGCCAACGCGTGACCACCGCCAACCCGGAGGATACCTACCAATCGCTGGAAAAGTACGGACGCGATTTGACGGCCGCCGCCCGTCAGGGCAAGTTGGACCCGGTGATCGGGCGGGATGAGGAAATTCGCCGCGTGGTGCAAATCCTCTCGCGGCGCAGCAAGAACAACCCGGCGCTGATCGGCGACCCCGGTGTGGGCAAGACGGCCGTGGTGGAAGGGCTGGCGCAGCGCATTGTCAACGGCGACGTACCGGAAGGGTTGAAGAACAAGCGGATTGTGGCATTGGACATGGGCGCCCTGATCGCCGGGGCCAAGTACCGCGGCGAGTTTGAAGAGCGCCTGAAGGCTGTGTTGAAAGAAATTCAGGAATCCAACGGGCAGATCATCCTGTTCATTGATGAAATGCACACGGTGGTGGGCGCGGGAGCAGCCGAAGGCGCAATGGACGCGGGGAATATGCTCAAACCCATGCTGGCGCGCGGTGAACTGCACATGATCGGCGCAACGACGATCAACGAATATCGCAAGTATGTCGAGAAGGACGCCGCGCTTGAGCGGCGCTTCCAGCCGGTACTGGTGGAAGAGCCCTCGGTGGAGGATACCATAAGCATCCTGCGTGGTTTGAAGCAGCGCTACGAGGTACACCACGGCGTGCGCATCACCGATCCGGCGGTGATCGCCGCGGCGACGCTGTCCAATCGTTACCTGCCCGACCGGCGCCTGCCGGACAAGGCCATTGATCTGATTGACGAAGCGGCCGCGCGTTTGCGCACCGAAATCGATTCGAAGCCGCAAGCGTTGGATGAAGTCGACCGGAATGTGATGCAGCTCGAAATCGAGCGGCAGGCTCTGCAGAAAGAGAAGGATAAAGCTTCGCAGGAGCGCCTGGCACGCATTGAAGAAGACCTGGCCAACTTACGTGAGCGATCGGCCGAGCTGACCGCGCGCTGGAAGACGGAGAAGGAAGCCATCGCCGGGCTTCGTGACCTGAAAGAGAAAATGGATCAGACGCAGGTGGAGATGGAGCAGGCAGAACGGCGCGCTGATCTTGAAAAGGCTGCGCGGCTGCGCTACGGCACGTTGCGCGAATTGCAGGAGCAGTTCAAAACAGCGGAGCAGCATCTGAAACAGGTGCAGACCGAAGGCGCGCTGCTGAAAGAAGAAGTGGATGCCGAGGAAATCGCCGGGGTGATCTCGCGCTGGACGCACATTCCTGTATCGCGTTTGCTGGAAGGCGAGACGCAGAAGCTACTGCACATGGAGGAGCGCCTGCACGAGCGCGTTGTCGGGCAGGATGAGGCCGTGCGGGTGGTGAGCAACGCTGTGCGCCGTGCGCGCGCCGGATTGCAGGACCCCAACCGGCCGATCGGTTCATTTATTTTCCTGGGACCCACCGGCGTGGGCAAGACCGAGCTGGCCCGCGCGCTGGCGGAGTTCCTGTTCGACGATGAACACGCCATGGTGCGCATTGATATGAGCGAGTATCAGGAGAAGCATACCGTCTCGCGCCTGATCGGCGCGCCGCCCGGCTACGTGGGATACGAAGAGGGCGGTCAGCTCACCGAGGCTGTGCGCCGCCGGCCGTACAGCGTGGTGTTGTTTGATGAGATCGAAAAGGCGCACAGCGAGGTCTTCAATGTGCTGCTGCAAATGCTGGACGACGGCCGCTTGACTGACGGACAGGGGCGTACGGTCGATTTTCGCAACACGGTGGTGATCATGACCAGCAACCTGGGCAGCGAGTTGTGGATGAACGGAGTGGACGTGAGCCGCGACGCGCTGACGCGCGTGCTGCAGGGGCATTTCCGTCCAGAATTCCTCAACCGCATCGATGAGATCGTCGTGTTCCGCTCGTTGACGCGCGACCACCTGCGCGAGATTGTGAGCATCCAATTGCGGCGAGTGGGCCGGCTGCTGGCCGATCGCGGCCTGACGCTGGATGTGACGCCCGAAGCGGCGGATTACCTGGCCGAGACGGGCTGGGATCCCGATTTCGGCGCGCGCCCGCTCAAGCGTGCCATTCAGCGCGAACTGCAGGACCCGCTGGCGCTGCGATTACTGGCGGGCGAGTTTGTGGCCGGTGATACGGTGCGCGTGACGCGCGGACCGGAAGGTCTGGCGTTTATGGCGGTGGTGCAGCCCGAGATTGACTGAGGGATGGGGGAAATCCACCGGGGCGGTCGAGCTCGACCGCCCCGGATACTTTAACAACCAACCGCGAACGGGTGAGGGTCATCCCTTGCGCGACGGTGCGCGACACACTATCATTGGGGTGATGGAACACAGGAGGTGACGTATGGCATCGCTGCGAAAATTATACCTGCTGGGCGGCGCAGGCGCGCTGGAAAGCACCGTGAGCGAGTTTGCGGCGGCGTGCGGCGGGGCAGGCCGGCGTGTGGCTTTGTTGCTGCAGGGTGGGCCGCGCAGCACCACCTTTTTGCCTACGTATACCAACCCCATGCAGGCCTCAGGCCTGGTGGTGGATGTGGTGACGCCGGATCACCGCGGCGATCTGGACATTCGCGCGGCGCTGGCAGTGCTGGCCACCGCCGACGGCATTTTCGTGGGCGGGGGGCACACCCTCACCTATCGCGGGCATTATGCCGATGGTGAAGTGGCCGAAGCCATTCGCGAACGGTATGCGGACGGTGTGCCTTATGCCGGAATTTCGGCTGGCGCACTGATCGCCATGCAGCACTGCATCCCGGATGAGGAAGGTTTGGCCATCATGTCCGGGCTGAATCTGCTGCGCAACGAACTGGTGGCGGTGCATTACACAGAGCAAAAAGCATTGACATCGCTGATTCGAGCCATGCGCAACACCGGTATTTCCACGGCCTGGGCGATGGACGACAGCGGATGCGCGGTTTTTGAAAATGAGCAATACAGCGGCATGTTGGGCAGCGGCGTGTACCGCGTGCGCCTGCTGGGATCGGGCGCGGGCAGCTTCACCATTCAGCGCATGGGTTGAGAGGACCGCCGGATGGCGGGGGCCGTACCGGTATACACTCCACAACAAAACAAACGGGAAGATCCGCATTGTGCGGATCTTCCCGTTTATGTAAACGATAAAGGTTAGTCGGCGACCCCTTCAAACAGATCGCGTTCGATGCGCTTGTTTTGTGGGGGCGGCGCGACACGCATGAACGTCTCGTAGGCGGCAAACCAGCGCCGGATTTTGGCGTACCAACCGGTGCTCATGCTGCCGCCGCCCTGACTGGCGTGGCAGGCCGAGGCTTCGTCGCGAATCTGGGCCACGGCGGTGTACTCGATCTTCGCGTGGGTGGGGAAATCCACCCCGGCGATCCAGGCCAGGTCGATGTCGCCGTTCTTGCCAAATTTACGCGGATCTTTGCCCATCAACGGCATCAGACGCACCATCCAGCGCAGAAAGGTGCGCGACATGGTGTGGAAGTACAACTTTTGCGGCGCAAACGGCGGCAAATCGTCCGGCAGGACGGTCGGGTCACCGGCGAGCTTGAAGGCCAGCTCGGTGGCGCGCTGGATGGCGATATGATCGGGGTGGCCGTATCCGCCAATGGGGTCGAAGGTCAGCACCACCTGCGGCTTGAGCAGGCGGATGAAATGCGCCACGCGCTCGGCCACGGCCTGCAGCGGTTGGGCGGCCAGCGCCTGGGGGTGGGTGTTGTCGGGCGAACCGGGCATGCCCGAATCACGGTAATCCAGGAAGATGACATCCTTCAAGCCCAGTTTTTCGGCGGCGCAGCGCAGCTCGGCCTCGCGGCGCTCGGCAATGGAGTTGAAGCCGCGCAACAGGGCGGGGTCCATCTCGCCGACTTCGCCGCGCGTTGCGCAAATCAGGTAGACGTCTACGTCGCGGCGGGCGTAAGTGGCCAGCGTGCCGCCCATGCCGAAGGTTTCGTCATCGGGGTGGGCCAAAACAGAGAGCAACACTTTTTTTGCCATAAGAATCTCCTAACGATAAGGACTAATACTGCAACATGGCGGGGTCCACATCCTGCGCCCAGGCGTTCAGGCCGCCGCGCAGATTGCGGGCATGTTCAAAGCCTGCGCCAACCAACAGGCGCAGCGCGCGCGCCGAACGTGAGCCGGTGCGGCAGAAGAGCACAATGGGGTGCTCGCGATCGAGCTGGTCGAGGTGTTCCATCAGCGTTTCCAACGGCAGAGACACGGCCCCCGGCAGGCGTGCGATTTGCTGCTCGACAGGGTTGCGCACATCCACCAGTTGTATCGTCTCGCCTCGAGACAGGCGCTCCTGCAGCACGCGGGGGGGGATGTCCCAGGCTTCACCGGCCGAGCCGGATGAATCGCCGCGCGCCGGAACACCGCAGAAATCCTCGTAATCGATCAGCCCGGTGATGTGCGGATGGTCACCGCACAGCCGGCAGGCGGGGTTTTTGCGCAGTCGGACGGTCTGGAAGGTCATGTCCTCGGCGTCGTACAACATCAGCCGGCCAATCAGCGGATCGCCGATACCCAGAATTAATTTAATCACCTCGGTGGCCTGCAACGTGCCGATGGTGCCAGGCAGCACGCCGAACACGCCGCCTTCAGCGCAAGCAGGCGCCAGACCGGGCGGTGGGGGTTCGGGGAACAGGCAGCGATAGCACGGCCCGCGGCGCGCGTCAAACACGCTGACCTGACCTTCGAAGCGGAAGATCGAGCCGTAAACGTACGGGCGGCGCGTGAGAGCGGCCAAATCGTTGAGCAGATAACGGGTGGGGAAGTTGTCGGTGCCGTCCACGAGGATGTCGTACCCGCAGCTGATGCGTTCGGCATTTTCAGCACTGAAGACTTCATTGAAGGCGTCGACCTGAATGTATGGATTGAGCTCGATCAGGCGGCGGCGGGCGGATTCGACTTTCAGCGTGCCCACCCGTCCGGTGTCGTGGATCACCTGACGCTGCAAGTTGGATGAGTCGACCACATCGTAATCGACCAGGCCGATGCGGCCTACACCGGCGGCGGCCAGGTAGAGAGCAATGGGCGACCCCAGCCCGCCGGTGCCGACGACCAGTACCGAGGCAGCTTTCAGTTTACGCTGACCTTCCAGACCGACTTGCGGCATGAGCAGGTGGCGTGAGTAACGCAACACTTCTTCGCGGGAAAGTTCCGGCAGCATAGGGTTTCCTCTGCGCCTGATCATACCGCAAACCAGTCCGCGAGGCAACAAAGGGAAAGCGGGAACCATGGACAGTGGATTGAAGAAAGTGGACAGTGGCAGAAGAAAGTGGTCAGCAGCCAGTGGATAGTGGACAGTGGTTCGTTGTTCGAGGCTGGTCAGTGCGTGGTAGCCCGCAGCCTTTCCACTCTGAACCTAAATCACGTCCCAATCCGTAAACACGGCGGCCGGGATAGCGGCGCGCAGGGTGACGAGCAGCGAGAGCGCGGGCCGTTTGACGTTGTAGGTGGGCGAGATCCAGCCGTGGATGGGCAGGTCGGCGGGCGGGCCAGAGACGACCTGCCCGGCGCGGATGAGCCGCACGCTGTCGATGACCGCGCCGCTCTGCGCTGCAACCGTGATGTGCGCCGTACCCCAATCGCGCTGCAGGGCAAGGGAGGCGCCGTCCAGCGCCCAGGGGGCATCGGGCAGCAGCCAGTGCAGTTGAACGGTGTGCGCGCCGACATGCGGACGGCGCGGGAGCAGCTCGTCGCGCACCTGCCAGCCGGTTTGCGTGCGGGCCAGCGTGCGACGGTGCGTCAGCCCCAGGCGATAGTAACC
>DAOUGY010000254.1:0-11631 GCA_034428975.1 Anaerolineaceae bacterium
ACCTGCACCTCATCCGCCCCCCAGTTCTGCAGGGTTCGTTCCAGCAAGCGCGCCGCCAGCGCGCTCTCGGGCGATTTGCCGCTCAACCAATCGCGCACATCGCCTTTATTCCAGGTCACGTTTTGTGTGGAATCCAGGGGCGCCAGGTGCAGCTCCAACCCGGAGGCAAACACTTCGGCGGCGGCCTGCGGGTCGACGAAAATATTCCACTCCGCCGCGCTGTTGGGCGTGGGAACGAATTCGGGGCGAATGTTGCCGCCCACATAAACCGCCCCGCCCATGATGACCACGCTGCGGATATTGTCGCGTATGCCCGGGTCCAGGCGCAGCGCCTCGGCCAGGTTGGTGTGAGCGCCGCTGACAAAGATGACCACCGGCACATCCGACGCGCGTACGGTGTCCACAATCAACTGCGCCGCCGGCACCACGGCCTGCGGCGTGCCCCCTTCGTCGGTGGTCACGCCCCAAAAGGCGTCGCTGGCTTCGCGCCAGGCATCCGGGAAGGCGTTACTACCGGAGAGGGGCGTCTCGCTGCCGGCGCCCACCGGGATGTCACCGCGCCCCAGCCCGACCAGCACCTGCGCCATGCGCGGCGCAAACACCGCCGGATGTGCCTCGCCGTAGGATATGGTCACCGCGCGCAGATCAAATTGCGGATTGCGCAGCAAAAACATCAACGCCGTCATGCCGTCCGGGCTGCCGTCGTCATCAAAGATCAGCGGCGCGCCGCCCGGAACTTCCGGCGGAAGCGGCGGAAGCGGCGTGACCTGCGGCACAGGCGTACCCCGCGCCGCGACGGCCGGACCGTCCGGACAATCGACAAGGCGAATCTTCAACCCCTCCGTCTCCACGCACACCGGCTGCACGCCGAGGCTTACCCAGAACGGCGCCGCCACCACAAACACAACATAAAGAAGCGCAAGCGCGCCCACCACGCTGGCCAGAATAATCCAGGTTCTCTTTTTCATCCCGGGACCTACCTTTCTGACGCAGCTCCTTTATCCATCTTTTCACGGGGACTGTCAACGGGCCAAAACAAGAAGCCCTATTGAAACACCTCCTTGAATAACGGCACGCGCCGCATCAGCAGTGTGACCGTCACGCACACCACCAGCGTCGCGCCAATGGTCAGCGGGATGCCCACCAACGGGTGGATCGAGGTGGCGCTCAGGCGGTTTTGCTTGAACACCTCCAACACGATGACGTGCATCAGATAAATGCTGTAACTGGTCGTACTGAGCGCGGTCACCGCCCGCTTCGCCGCCCGGCTGCGCTGCAGCAGAGCCTCCACGGGCAGCGAGCGCGCCAGCAAGAACAGGAACACGGTCATGACGATCACGTTGGGGCTGAGATAATCATAAAACAGGCCGTCGAATTGCCCACCATTGCGCAGCGTGATCCAGTACGTGCCGAATATCGTCACCAGCGCGGCCACCCCTGCCGCCGCCGCCCATCCAGCCCCCGGCCGCACCGGACTGCGGTGCAGCACATAACCGAGCACAAAATAACCGCTATAACCGGTGGTCACCACAAACCCCACGCCAAGCGTCGCGCCTGTCCACAGGTTGGCCAGCGGCACCAGCGAGACAACGACGAACCACAGCAAAACGAAATAGCGCAGGGTGCGCTCATCCGCGCCGCGCACCAGCGCGCGCAGCAGCGGCGTGGCCAGGTACAACCCCAGCAGCATGTAGACAAACCACAGGTGCCCGTAAAGCGTGCCCTCATAGAAACCGGTCAGGATGTCGTCCGCGCTGAGTGTCTCCTGATGAAAGAACAGGCGCCACAGCACATAGATCACCGTCCAGACCAGGAAGGGCAGCAGTACCTTGCGCAGCCGTTTGCCAAAAAAGGTGGAGAGCGATTCCTCGCGCTCCGGCGCCAGCAGCAGCGCGCCGCTGACCATCACAAACAACGGTACGCACGCGCGCGACAGCGAATCCACCCCATTGGCGATCCACCACCACGACGGCGGCAGCGTGTTGTATTTGTACATCAGGTTGGAGACGGTGTGCACCGCCACCACCATGACAATGGCCAGCGCGCGCAGCGCATCCAGATCGACAAAGCGCGTTTCGCGCGTGGGGGCTGGGGAAGAAGACATCATTGCGGCTCCTGGCAGAAATGCGCCGGACGGACCGGGCTGCTGTAATTATGCCACAGGTGGCGATGTTGAAGTGATTATAATGAAGTCATGAACATCCCCCCTCAAAAACAAACCTTGCTGGATGAAATCGTCGCCCGCCTGGCCGCCGTGCCGGGCGTGCAGGCTGTGGCGTTGGGCGGCTCGTACGCGCGCGGCCGGCAGCACGCCGAATCCGACCTGGACGTGGCCATTTACTACACCGAAAGCGCGCCTTTCGCCATCGCCGACATCCGTGCCGTGGCCAACGCCCTGTCCACGCGGGGCGCGCCCGATGTGACTGATTTTTACGGCTGGGGCGCATGGGTCAACGGCGGGGCGTGGATTCACACCACCGCCGGCAAGGTCGATTTCATTTACCGCAGCCTGGAGCAGGTTCAGCGCACCCTGGACGAGGCCATCCAGGGCATCACCCATCTCGATTTTTATCAGCAGCCCGCCTACGGTTTCTCCAGCATCATCTATCTGGCGGAGACCCACATCTGCATGCCGCTGTTCGACCCCCACAAACATCTCGACCGGCTCAAAGCGCAGGTGGCCGTCTATCCGCCCCGGCTCAAACAACAAACCGTCAACGGTTCGCTCTGGCTGGCAGAGTTCTCGCTGGTGCATGCCGAAAAATATGCCCGCGGCGGCAGTGTTTACGCCACCGCCGGCGCGCTGACGCGCACCGCCGCCCTGCTCACCCAGGCGCTGTTCGCCCTGAACGAGACCTACTTCATCAGCGACAAAACCGCCCAGCAGGAAATCGCCGCCTTTGCCGTCGTCCCCGCCGGGTATGGCGAACGCTTAAACGCCGTGCTGGCGCATCCCGGCCTCCGCCCGGATGAGCTACAGGTATCCGTGCAGGCCATGCATGCCCTCTGGGCCGACGTGGCCGCCCTGACCGCCGGGAGCTATGTTCCGGCATTTCGGATATAGGGTATAAAAAAAGGGCTGCCCGTTTGGGCAGCCCGGCGTACCTGTAAAACGATCAGGCGTTCTTGCGGCGGCGACCTTCCACATCCGCGGCCTTGAGCGCCATAAAGACCGCCAGCGGGGTGACCGGCACCAGCTCGTTGTGAATCGTCTCACCTTCGGCGCAGGCCTTTTCGGCCGCCAGCAACAGGTCGGCATCGCTGACATCCGTCAGGCCAATGTCGGCCAGCGTGGTGGGCAGGCCCACCGATTCGCAGAAATCGTACACTTCGTCAATCGTATCGGGGTCCTTGCCGGTCAGGAAGAGCGAGGCCAGCGTGCCGATGGCCACTTTTTCCCCGTGGAAATAATGGTGGGTGGGGGCCAACGCCGTCAGGCCGTTGTGAATGGCGTGCGCCGCGGCCAGGCCACCCGATTCGAAGCCCAGACCGCTCAACAGGGTGTTGGCTTCCACCACCTTTTCCAGCGCGGGGGTGACGACGTGGTCTTCGCAGGCCGCCAGAGCCTGCACGCCGTAGGTCAGCAGGGTTTCATAGCACAGATCGGCCAGGGCGTAGGCGGTCATCGAGCCGACGCGCCCGGTCATGTTGCCGGCGTACTTGGTCTGGCAGGAGCGCGCCTCAAACATCGTCGCCAGCGCATCGCCCATGCCGCTGACCAGGAAGCGCGCCGGAGCCTGCGCCACCACTTTGGTATCCACCAGCACCACGGTGGGGTTGCTGGGCAGCACCAGATAACGCTTAAACTCGCCGGCGGGGGTGTAGATCACCGAAAGCGCGCTGCACGGGGCATCCGTCGAGGCGATCGTGGGGGCAATCAACACAGGCACCTTCAGCTCATAGGCCGTGGCTTTGGCCGTATCGAGCGTCTTGCCGCCGCCCACGCCCACCACCATGTCCAGACCGGCCGAGCGCGCCGCCGTCACCAGGCGGCCGATCTCCTCATCGGAGCATTCGCCGCTGAACTTCTCCACCATAACATCCACTTTGGCCTTCACCGCCGGCAGGAAGCCGGGCAGCAGGGCATCGTTGACGTACGGGTCCACCAGCATCAGCGCGCGCTTGCCCAGGCGGGCCATTTCGTCGCCGAGGGATTGCAAAGCGTCATAGCCCTGAACATAGCGGCCGGGGAAAATCGTTGTGGTAATCATCGTTAACCTCCTCAGGTTGATAAAGGGTAGATTGTGCTAAATTTCACAATCCGACTGGATTATAGAGCATATCGCCAGATTCGTCAAGGTATTTGTGAAAAATAGTACAAAAAAAAACTGCGCCCCCCGATTTCAGGGAGCGCAGCCGGAATGGGTTTTTCCCGGACGCGGAGCTACATTTCGCGCACGTCGACAATTTCCGTCACGGTCGGGCGCACGGCCTCCACCAACGCCTCGCGGGCCACCCCCTGCACCTTGATCATCATCTCCAGGCGCGAGCCGCTTTCGGCCTTGATCTCCGCCAGACCCACGCCCACAATATCGCCACCGGCATTGAAGATGGCCTGCGTCACACCGGCCAGCGCACCCTTCTGATTGGGCAGCACCGCCGTCAGGCGCACACCCGGGCGGCGTCCGCCCAACTGCCGCACCAGGTTTTTGAACAGATCGGTTTCGGTGATGATCCCCACCAGCTCGCCGCCTTTCATCACCGGCAGACCGCCCACGCGCTGGTCCACCATGATGCGCGCAGCTTCCTCCAGCGCGGTTTCCTCTTCCACGGTAATGACGTCCTTCGCCATCACCTTCTCCACCGTCACCTTGGAGAGCAGCTCGGAAATTTCCCACACCGCCAGAGTGGTTGCCGGGGACGGCGACACATACAGCAGGTCCTTTTGCGAGACAATGCCCACCAGCTTGCCCTGCGCGTCGAGCACGGGCAGGCGGCGCACTTTCTTTTCGCGCATCAGGTGCAGAGCATCCGACACCGGCGTGCCGGGTGTGATCGTTACAGGCGTGCGAGTCATAATATCGCGTACAAGCATGGCGGCCTCCTGGAGGAAATGGTACCCGAAAAGATTTGGTTTCCCTATTATGCCGGATTTATCGTCCGGGTTCAATAAACAATTTGCATCTTCTGCAAACCGATTGGGCTCACGCGCGCTTCTTGCCGGTGATCGACAGGCCAATCAGGCGCGAGACAACAATGGCGATGTACCCCACGCCGGCGAACTGCTCCAGCATCACCAGCACGCGCCCCCAGGTGCTCACCGGAACGATGTCGCTCAGGCCGGTTGCCGACAGATTGGTGAAGCTGAGAAACAGCAGGCTGACGAAGCTGAGATCGCCGCCGCCGGCGGTGCCCACAAAACTGCCCGGCTGCCAGATCATCGTCGCCTGGTACAGGTCGGCAAAACCCCAGGCCAGCAGCGTGTACGTGGCGCCCGCGGCAAACAGCTCATCGGTGGTCACCTTGTAATCGCCCATCATATAAGCGATCAGGCTGCCGGCGGCGTAAAAATACAGCAGCCCTTGCAGCAGCGATGCCCAGGCCAGCATGGTCGCGTTGTACGTCGTGGTCAGAAGCAGCGAAAGGATGAAAGCGGGAATGGCCAGCGTCCAGGCGATCCAGTCGCGCGCGGGGCTGTGATTGACCACCCACACCACCAGCGCCAGGATGACCACGCCAAAGGCGCTGAGCAGGGCGCGCTCAGAGTGCATACCGTCGAACACGGCATAGAGCAGCAGCAGCAAAAGCTGCGCCGCCAGTAAAAACGCGGAGGGGTGGAAACGCAGGATTTTCGCCGGTGCGGGGGTTTGTTTTTTCATTCAAACTCCTTTCGGGTTTCATCCAGCAGCCGCCGGGTGAGGAAATCCATCAGCCGGGCATGAAACTCAGCCGGGGCATCCAGGTTGGGAGAATGTTTGGCGCCCGGCACAATCACCAGTTCGCAATCCGGTTCAACCGCAGCCCACTGCGGCATCGCTTTGCGAATGTTGCCGGTGGCATCCAGGTCGCCCAGGAACATCAGCATCGGTTTGCCGATCGCATATCCCGGCTCGGCGTGCAGGCAGGTGGCCGTTTCCAGCATAATCTGGATAAACTCGGTCTTGCTCAGGCTGCCCATCGAACGGCGCAGCAGCGCCTGCGATTCCGCTGAAACCGCCGTGGCCGTCAGCGATTGGTCAATCAACGTCTTGTACGGGTAGAGCTTGAAGATCGGCCCGGCCAGGCTTAACCAAAATGTTTCCACGCGCGTGAGGGATTGGAAATTCCAGGTGCAATCCACAAAGACCAGCGCCTGCACGCGCTCGGGGTGGTGAAAAACCAACTCCTGGTGCAGGTTGCCGCCCATCGAATGGCCGACAAAGGTGGCCCGGTCGACGCCCAGGGCACCCAGAATCGCCAGCAGATCGGCCTGAGCCGCGGGGAAGGAGAGCGCCGCCGGGCGCGAGCGGCCGTGCCCGCGCACATCCCAGGCCAGCACGCGAAAGCGCTCGCCGACCAGCGGCAGGGTCGCGTCCCACTCGTGATGGTCAACGGTAGCGCCGTGAGTGAAAACCACCAGCGGCGCATCTTCCTTGCCGCCGGTCCAGTAATGCACGTCCAGCCCGTCGCGCTTGAGAACACCTTCGGTGAGCTGCATGGTTTTTGCCTTTCGCGCCGTGAGATGGAATAATTGTACTCCGCAATCCTCTGCCGGGGAAAGGAAGCCGGTCGACGGCACGCCTGCTATGCTATCCCGCCGCCCACGGCAGCAAAAGAGGTTTTTCTTCGTACAGGCACGGCGAGGCGGACAAGCTTCTGCAACAGCCCGTTCCCCCCGTGCCCCTATTAAAGTGACCTTCTCTGCGGTGAATCTTGATTCTTTCTTGCCACCCGGACGTACCCCCCTTCCGATGCGACCACCAAACCGGCACAGGTGAATCAATGATAGAATGGGGGCACACAAGGAAAGGGGATACCCATGGCTTTCATTTCCGCCACCGCGGATGACCCAACACCCAAAATTCCGTCCGTCATCATCACCCCGCTGCTTCGTCACATCACCGCCCACATGCGGGCCGGGGCATGCCTGGTGCTGTTGCGCGACCCGCAAACCGACATGTTCCAGATCGTCGCCACCACCGAGGATAGCGGCCTGGGGTCGGTGGTTCGTCCGGACGAGGACATGGTCAGCCGGGTGGCCCTCAACCGCCAGCCGCTGATTGTCAACCATTACCGCGAATGGGCCGGTCGGTCGGTAGAAATGCAGGACAACGACATTGCCCGCGATGCCTTGCTGTGCGTGCCACTGCTGTGGGAAAGCCGTTACCTGGGCGGCCTGGTGGTGTCCGCCGTCAGCAAAGTGCGTCAGTTCAGCGCCGACGACATCCCCGTCCTGCAAACCTTCAGCCCGGTCATCGCCGCCCTGCTGCAACGCTGCACCCCGGGCGACATCCAACCCGATTTTGAGGCCGGGCTGCGCCGCGAAGTGGACGAAGAGATCCACGAATTGCGCGAGGCGCGCCGGAAAATGGCCGAGGACGCCGATCAGTTGCGCCGGTTCCTGGCCGATATTGTGGCCATCCAGGAAGAAGAGCGCAGCCGCATCGCCGGCGACCTGCACGATGGGTCCAACCAGTTGATCGTGGGCGCCATCTATGAAATTCAGGTGGCCGAACAGCGCCTGACCGGCGGGCGCATCGCCGAGGCGGCCGAAAGCCTGGAGACCGCCAAAAGCCTGTTGCGCAAAATCGAGGCCGACAACCGCCTCTTGATCTCGGGCTTGCGGCCGCTCATGCTGAACAGCCACGGATTGGCCGCCACCTTTCGCTGGTACCTGCGCGTTTTTGCCGAACGCTATCATTTTGAGTATGAATTAAACGTGCAGGGCAACCCGCTGCGTCTTTCCACAGACGTGGAAATTGTGGTCTTCCGCATCGTGCAGGAAGCGCTGAACAATGCCCTGGAACACGCCAATGCGCGCAAGATTCACCTGCAAATATCTTTTGAACCCGACAAACTCGTTCTCATCGTGCAGGATGACGGCCAGGGTTTCGACCCGCAGGCGCCGTATCCATCCGATCACAGCCATTTGGGCATCATCAGCATGCGCGAACGCGCGCTGAGCATTGGCGCCCAGCTGGATATTCACTCCAGCCCGGGCACCGGCACCCGCCTGATGCTGCACGTGCCCCTGCCGCCCACGCCTGAAGATCCGCTGGGCACGTTGGAGCGGCGCCACAGCGTGCAGGTGGCCTACAAACAACAACCGCCCACCACTCAGGAGTGAGACGTATGACCATCCGTATTTTTATCGTCGACGACCACCCCGTGGTGCGCAAGGGAATCTCCGGCCTGCTGGGCGAATACCCCGACATGCAAGTGGTGGGCGAATCGGACGGCGGCCCGGGTGTGTTGGAGCGCTGCGCTGAATTAAATCCCGATATCGCTCTGCTGGATATCAAACTCCAAACCGGCGACGGTCTGAGCCTGTGCCGGGCCTTTCGCCAGGCCAACCCGGCGATGCATGTCGTCATGCTGACCAGTTATGACGAAGAAACCTACCTGTTGGAAGCCCTGCGTTCCGGCGCGCACGGCTACCTGTTGAAAAGCTCCTCGCCGGAGATCCTGGTGGACACTTTGCGCGCCGTGCAGGCCGGCGAGCGCCGCATCAGCAGCAGCCTGATGACCGCCGCCTTGCGCGGGCTGGAACAGGCGCAGAGCGAACGCAATCTGTCCTCCGACCTGGGCAGCGAAGAAATGCAAATCCTGCGCTTGCTGGCGCAAGGCGCAGCCAACCGCGAAATCGCCGCGCGCATGTTCATGAGCGAGCGAACGGTGAAGCGTAAATTGCAAGATCTGCTGGAAAAAATGGGCGCCGCCACTCGCGCGCAGGCGGTGGCCGAGGGGTATAAACGCGGTTATCTGTAAGCACCACACTTTGGGACACGTGCTGGCACAAATGGGCCGAGGACTGGCCCATTTGTGCATTAATTCACTAATTTTCTATTTAACTTGGGTATGATTAGCCGTAGCACTTTCTTATTCTGGCCCATACTGTGCGGCGTCCCGAATGCCAGGTCCCCCAATCGCTCTACCGGCCAACCGAACACGCCCACAGCCACATAACCCAAGTGAAGGAGTAGAGAATGTCCGAAGAGAATGAGAACATCGTTTCACGTCGTAAATTCTTGAAGGAAGCCACCAAGATCACCGTTGGCGGCCTGGCGGTTGGTGTGATGGCCGGCTGCGCCCCGCAGACGCTGACCCCCACCGCGGCGCCGGTGCCCACCTGTCCGCCGGCTCCGGCCTGCCCCACCCCCGAACCGCTCACCATCCTGCCCGAAAAGTGGGACAAAGAAGCCGATGTGGTCATCGTGGGCTTCGGCGGCGCCGGCGCTGCGGCAGCCATTGAAGCGGCCAAAGCCGGCTCCAAGGTGCTCATCCTCGAACGCATGAAGGCCGGCGGCGGTTCCACCGCCATTTGCGGCGGCATCATCTACATGGGCGGTGGCACCCCCCTGCAGAAGGCCTGCGGTTTCAACGATACCCGCGACGACATGTACAACTATCTGATGGCCGCCATCGGCGAAGGCGCTGACCCCGAAAAGATCGGCCTGTTCTGCGACAAGAGCCTGGACCTGTACGACTGGTTGGACGGCATCGGCCTCAAATTCAAACAGACCTACCTGCCCGGCAAGTACGCCGCGCCCCCCACCGACGACGGCCTGGCGTACTCCGGCAACGAAGCCGTGGCCGAGTTCAAAGCGGTCGCCGCGGATGTGCCGCGCGGTCACCATGCTCCGGCCCCCGGCTCGAGCGGCGCTGAAATCTTCAAGCCCCTCAAGGCCGCCGTGGAAGCCGCCGGCTGCGAAATTTCCTATGAGACCCTGGCCAAGCGCCTGATCGTTGACCTGAACGGCCGTGTGTGCGGCGTGGTGGCCGACGTGAACGGCACCGAAGTGGTCATCAAGGCTCACCGCGCGGTGATGTTGGCCGCCGGCACGTACCATGCCAACATCGACATGGTTAAACAGTATGCTCCCGCCTGGTCGACCCAGAAATCCTTTGTCGGCACCGCCGGCGATGACGGCTCCGGCATCCGCATGGGCCAGTCCGTGGGCGGCGATCTCGATCACATCGGCGCGGTCACCGGTTTCGGCGGCGTGTACCTGTTCTCCGAAGAATTCATCAAGGGTATTTTGGTGAACAACTCCGGCCGCCGCTACATCGGCGAGGACGGCTACGGCTCCCGTGTGGGTGTGCGCGTGGTGGAACGCTTCCCCAATTCGTTCATCATTGTTGACAGCGCCATCTGGGCCAACATCCCCGACGCGATCAAAGAAACCGTGGCGCAGATGACCTTCACGGGCAACACCATCACCGAGCTGGCCCAGAACACCGGCATGCCCGCCCTGACGCTGGAAGGCACCCTGCGCGATTACAACGCGATGGTCGCCGCCGGCGAGGACATCGAATTCCAGAAGGACGCCCACTACCTCGTGCCGCTTGCCCAGGGCCCGTTCTATGCCATTGCCTGGGGTCCCTGGATCGTCGCGCGCCAGGCGCTCGGCGGCCTGAAGACCAACATTCAGGCCCAGGTGCTCAACACCATGGGCGAACCGATCCCCGGCCTGTACTCCGCCGGCGCCAACACGTCGGGCATCATCTCGCGCTACTACCCGGCCAGCGGCACCGCCGTGGCCCAGGCGCTGACCTTTGGGCGCATTGCGGGCGTCAACTGCGCGGCCGAACAGCCGTGGGACGCCGCCTAACATCCGCGCTCTGGATAATGGCTTGATCGGAGGGCGCGGGCGGCTGAAAAGCCATGCTCCGCGCCCTCCTCTTACCAGTTGGAGGTGAAGAATGCCTGTATCGCTGCGTAATCTGTTTATCCTGCTGATCCTTGGCGTGCTGCTGAGCGCCTGCGCCGCCGTCCCGACCGCTGCGCCCACCACGCCACCCACCACGCCGCCCACACTGCCGCCATCCGCCACGGCCACCATCACGCCCCTGCCGGAGCCCACTGCCACAGGCACTCCGGCGGCGTATACCTATGCTGATCTGTTGATTCCGCATCCGCTGGACGGCCGCGAAGCCTGCGACACCTGCCACGGCCCCACCGGCGCCAAGCCCTACCCCGCCGACCACGCCGGGCGCGTCAACGAGTCCTGCCAGTTCTGCCACCTGCCGGCCGATAAAGCCGATGCCCCCCCGGACGTGACCACCTTCACGCAGGTGGAATGCCTGACCTGCCACGGTCCGTTCGATGCGTTGATGGCCAGGAATGTGGAAGCCGAAGGCGAGGATGGCAACACGGCCAATCCGCATGTGTATGTGCCGCACGATTCGACCACCATTGTCGAATGCACGCTGTGCCACACACCGCATACGCTGCCACCGCAGCCGGCGGAACTGTCCGCCATGCCCCAACCCAAGTTGGAAACCTGCTATGAATGTCACCACGTGCGCAATTTCACCAATTGCTCGCAGTGTCATGCCATTATCCCCAAGAAGAAGTAAGACATTCCTCTCCTTCAAAGGGTGAATGGGTAAGAAGAACCGTCTTCCAGGGGTGGAAGACGGTTCGCCTTTTAATCAAAGAGACTCATTTATGGATGACACGGATGGAAAAAACGGCAAATGGCATTGGGA
>DAOUGY010000255.1:0-17914 GCA_034428975.1 Anaerolineaceae bacterium
CATTTACGATGATGCGTTCAGTATTTTGCTGGCCAGCCGCAGCCTGACTGAAATTGTTGCCGGAACAGCGGTGGACACCATGCCGCCGTTGTTTTATTTTCTACTGCATTTCTGGTTGAAAATCAGCCGTGAGCTGTGGTTTGTGCGCTTGCTGCCGATTGGATTGAATCTGGCGACGGTGTCGGTGCTGTACGGCCTGGTTTCCGCGTTGGCCGGCAAAAATGCCGGACGCGGCGCTGCGCTGGTGGCAGCGGTGATGCCGCTGCAACTGTACCATGCGCAGGATGTGCGCATGTATGCGCTGGTGTTGTTTTTTGAAACGGCTTACGCGGCGTTTTTCTACCGATTGTGGATACGACAAGGCGCAAAACGGCCGTGGTGGGAATGGGCCGGGTTAATTTTGTGCGGGATTGGGGCACTGTACAGCCATAATCTGGCGGTGTTTGGGCTGGCAGCGACGAACGTGATTTTGGCGCTTCGTCGGCGCTGGCGATCGTTGGGTGAATTGCTGGCCACGCAGGCGGTGACGGGTGTGCTGTTCATCCCCTGGCTGGTGATGCTGCCGGGGCAGATCCAAAAAATCCAATCGGCCTTTTGGACGCCCCGCCCGGGGGTGGTGGAAGTGCTGCAAGCCTTGATTCAATTTGGGCCGAATTTGCCGCTGCCGGACGGCTGGATGGGCGTGGGCACGGCGCTGGCTATTTTGCTGGTGGTGATCACGGGTCTGGAGACCTGGCGCGACCGGAAATGCGAGCCCAATTTGGATTTTATGCTGGCCTATGCGCTGACGGCGCCGGTGCTGCTGTTTGTGGTGTCGTACATCATGCGGCCGGTGTTTGTGGCGCGCGGGTTTTTGGCGGCTTCGATCGGCATATATGCCCTCGTCGGGCGCGTGCTGATGCGCCGTACGGCGCGCGGAGCAACCTATTTGCTGCTGGGCGTGGTGGCGGCTTCGGCGGCACTGGGCGTGACCCAGCAGGCGACGTTTGCGTCGTTTCCACGTTCGCCGTTTCGAGAAGCAGCGGAATTGCTGACAAATTCGGCGGACCGGGAAACGCTGGTGCTGCACGATAACAAGTTGAGTGCCTTTCCGATGGCCTACTTCGCACCGGATCTGAACCAGCGTTACATCGCGGACGAAGCAGGCTCGCCCAATGACACCCTGGCCATTGGCACGCAGGATGCGTTGAACTGGCACGCCGATGCCGATGCGGCGGTGGCAACCGCTGGCGTAGAGTCCCTGGTGTTCGTGGTGTTTGATGAGACGATGGCCGAATATCAGTCGTTGAATCAGCCGCATCCGGCCATCGAATGGTTGGACCAAAACTACCGGTTGACCGTACGGAAATCGTTTAACGACCTGCAATTGCTCTGGTATGTGAGGCGGTGAGCGTATGCAACGGCGCGATGTGGTGATGCTGTTTGTTCTGGGGCTGGTGCTGAACCTGCTGGTGGCGCTGTTGCAACGCGTGCCGGGGTATATGGATGCGGAATACTATTATGCAGGCGGAATTCGGCTCCATGAAGGGCACGGGTTCAGCGAGATGATCCTGTGGAACTATTTGGACAACCCGGCCGGGCTGCCGCATCCTTCGCATCTGTACTGGATGCCGCTGGCATCCATTATCGCCGCGGGCGGCATGGCACTGGCCGGCACCTCCGAATTTTTGGCGGCGCGAATTGGATTTTTGGTGCTGGCGGCCTGTATCCCTCCGTTGACGGCGGGAGTCGCTTTTTCGTTGTTCCGCGATCGCCGTCTGGCATGGTGGGCTGGATGGCTGGGAGTATTCAGCGGTTTTTATGCTTTGTATCTCAACCTGACCGAGACATTCGCCCTGTATATGCTGCTGGGGTTGCTCTTCACCCAGGTTGCGCTTGGCCCGTCGCGGCGGATGGGCGCGATTGGGAGCGGACGGCGGGCAGCGCTGATGGGAATTCTGGCCGGTTTGATGCATTTATCGCGAGCCGACGGGCTGCTATGGCTGGCCGCCGCGCTGGCGGTGCAAGGCATCATCGATTGGCGGCAGCGTGACGCCCGACGGTTTCTGCCCATTCTGGCAACGGCGACGGGTTACCTGCTGGTGATGGGCCCGTGGATGCTGCGCAACGTGCTGGAAGCCGGTTCGCCGCTTGCACCGGGCGGGTCCCGCGCGTTGTGGATCCGCGATTATGATCAAACCTTTGCCTACCCGGCGGAGGTGGTTTCGTATTCGACATGGCTTGCATCCGGATTGGGCACACTACTGGCGGCGCGCTGGCATGCGCTGATGCTCAATCTGCAAAACACACTGGCGGTGCAGGGATCCGTCTACCTGTTGCCGTTGATGATCCTTGGTGGGTGGCAAGCGCGGCGCGATGCCCGCGTGCAATTTACGGCGGGCATGTGGTTGGCCACGCTGGCATTTATGACGTTGGTATTTCCGTACGCCGGCTCACGCGGCGGTTTCCTGCACTCCAGCGCGGCATTGACACCGATGCTGTGGATTCTGGCGGCCGGTGGGCTGCAGCGCGCCATAGCCTGGGGAGCGACCCAACGCGGCTGGCATGCGCAGACCGCATGGCGGGTTTTAAGCGGCGGAGCATATGTACTTCAAGTGGCATTGACGATCGGTTTGGTTGTGCTGCGCGGGGCCGGGCCGGCCTGGTCGGCGGAAAGCGTGAAGTATACACAGATTGAGGCGCAACTGGTTTCGCTGGGGGCACAACCGTCCGACGTGGTCATGGTGAAAAACCCGCCAGGTTACTGGGTGGCCACACGACGCGCCGCAATTGTCATCCCGGACGGCAATGTATCCAGCACTCTGGAAGCGGCAAAACGATACGGCGCGAGCTATGTGATTTTGGAAGCAGAGCATGTGCGCGGACTGGATTCCATCTACAAGGGGGAGGCAGTCGCGGATGAATTGCGGCTTGTGGCAGCTGATGATACGGTGAAGATCTTGCGGATACTGCCATGAAGGCGAACCGGGCAACCCTTGGCTGGCAGGATGTTGGGATCATTGCCGTGGCGGCGGCGATCGGATTGGGAGTCTACCTGACGTCCAGCGCCGCACGGCTGCGAATCGGCTTTCCGTTGGACGATGCCTGGATCCACCAGACGTACGCGCGTAACCTGGCCCTGTTGGGACAGTGGGCTTATGTGCCCGGTGAAGTGTCAGCCGGATCGACAGCGCCGCTGTGGTCGCTGTTGCTGGCGCCGGGCTACCGGTTTGGGTTCAGCCCGTATTTGTGGACCTTTGCGCTGGGATGGGCGGCATTGAGCGGCGTGGGTCTGGCCGGCCAAGTGGCGTTTCGCCGGTCGTTTGGGTTTGCGCCACGCTTTCCGTTTGTGGGTATCTTTCTGGCGGTGGAATGGCACCTGGTCTGGGCGGCGGGCTCTGGCATGGAAACAGCGGCGTATGCCGCCATCTGTCTGGTGTTTTTTGATGTGTTGAGTGGGGAGATTCGGCACGGTTGGGGACTGGGGGCGCTGATCGGGCTGGCGATTTGGATGCGGCCGGACGGAATCACGTTATTGGGGCCGCTGGGGATGGTGTTGGCGCTCGACCGCCGCGGGTGGGTTCAAAAACTGCGCGTAGCCATTGAAGCCGGGGTGGGATTGTTGGTGTTGGGCGGTGGTTATCTGGTGTTTAATCAAGCGCTGGCCGGGGCCTGGTGGCCAAATACCTTCTTTGCCAAACAGGCGGAATACGCCGCGCTGTTGCAGATTCCGCTTGTAGAGCGTCTGGGTCAGATGTATTTGCAGCCGTTGGTCGGCGCGGGGATATTGCTGTTGCCGGGGGCGGCGTTCAGCGCGGTGCGCGGTGTTCGCGAGCGGCGCTGGTGGATGCCGGCGATGCTGTTGTGGTGGGCGGGCTTTACGCTGGTTTATGCACTGCGCTTGCCGGTGGTGTATCAGCACGCGCGGTATTTGATCCCGGCCATGCCAGCGTTTTTTCTGGCCGGGTTGATGGGCACCGCGGATTTGCTGAAATTATTGAAACCAACCGGATGGGCAACGCGAATGGCTCGACCGACGTTGGTTATTTCCATTGCGGCGGTTCAGGCGATGTTTTTCATTCTGGGGGCACGTACGTATGCCGGGGATGTGGCCATCATCGAGACCGAGATGGTGCAAACGGCGCACTGGCTGCGTGACAATACTCCGCCGGATGCGATCCTTGCGGTGCATGATATTGGCGCGGTGGGCTATTTTTCGGAACGGCGATTGCTGGATCTGGCCGGTCTGATTTCTCCGGATGTGATCCCATTTATCCGTGATGAGACGCGCCTGGCCGAATATCTGGACGCACAGGGCGCGGATTATTTGGTCACTTTCCCGGAATGGTATCCGGAATTGGTGGCCGGGCGGGAGGTGCTGTTTACCAGCGGAGGGGTCTTTGCGCCGTTGTTTGGACAGGAAAATATGCGCGTTTACCGGTGGAAATAAGGGAAATTTCGTTGGAAATGGTAGTTGCGCCGCACACAGCCGGTAAACTCTATGCTATACTTATTAATTGAGCATTTATGCATGTACATTTCTTCACGAATCGGGGTGCCGCATGTCATATACCGCCAATGAAAAGACCAACCCGCTGGAGCAATTACAGCAAGATGTCCGAAGTGAATTGGATCATTCCAGACGGTCGTTACGCGAAATCACCCTCATGCTGGATCAAAGTCAGGCCGAACTGGCAAAACTGGCCCAGCGCAATGCAGCCATTACGGCTCATTTGCAGCAGGTGACGTCACAATTTGAGAGTATGTCCCGCGCGGACATCCGGCTGGCCTACAGGGAGGCCCTGGACGCGCAGCAGCGATTACTGGTGATGCGTGGGCAGTTGGAGAAATTGCAGGCGGATCAGGCGGCTTTAACCCGGTACGTGACCTTTTTGGAGCGTTCAGATCAAGCACTTTCGGCGAACGAGGGTTCGCGCATCCGCAGCGGGTTGGAAGGTATTGCCACTGTGGAAATGCTGGTGAACGCCCAGGAAGCCGAGCGCCTGCGCCTTTCGCAACAAATGCATGACGGCCCCGCACAAACGCTATCCAATTTTGTGGTGCAAGCGGACATTGCCTCGAGGTATCTGGATATAAACCCATCGCGTGCGAAAGATGAATTGACAGCGCTTAAGACGGTGGCGATGAATTCCTTCCAGAAAATCCGCATGTTTATTGCCGAGCTGCGGCCCATGATGCTGGATGACCTGGGGCTGATCCCAACAATTCGCCGCTACATTGACGATTTTAAAGACTCCTCCGGCATGGATGTGACTTTGCAAGTGAAGGGCACAGATAAACGCTACGAGTCGTACATCGAGGTGTTTATTTTCCGTACGCTGCAGGACCTGTTGAGCAACACGATGCGATGCAACACGGACAACCCCGGGCGCGTGCAAGTGGCGCTGCAGATGAATGTGGAAGATTCGTTCATTCGGGTGACCCTGAGCGACAACGGCATGGGCTTTGACGAAAACGCCGAAAAGGATAGCGGAGTGATTGCGATCAAGCTCATCAAGGAACGGGTGGAGATGTTGGGCGGGTACATTGAGATCGACGCCGGTCTGGGTCGGGGAACGCGCATAACGCTTCAAATTCCATGCGCGGCGCTGCCTGCGACACCGGGCAAGGCTTAATTCTTATATTCTGGAGATCGACGATGACAAAGACGATTGGTATTCTTACCGGCGGGGGGGATGTACCGGGCCTGAATCCGGCGATGAAAGCGGTTGCGCTGAATGCCTTTGACCTGGGGTATCGCGTGCTAGGTATCCGCCGGGGCTGGGCCGGGCTGCTGAACTACAATTTGGACGAGCCGTCCACGCATGATTATTATGTCAAAGAACTGACACGTGATGACGTGCGAACGATTGACCGCACCGGCGGAACGTTTCTGCATACCAGCCGCACCAATCCGCAGAATGTGATTGAAAAACGCATCCCTGACTTCCTGCGCAACTCTTCGTACGGCAAGACGATCAGCCCGGACGGCACGATGGATTTTACCGATTACACGTTGAAAGTAATCAGCCATTTGGGGATCGACGTCATGGTGCCGATTGGCGGCGACGATACGCTGAGCTTTGGCGTACGCCTGCACAAAGAGGGCGTGCCGGTGGTGGCCATCCCGAAGACGATGGACAACGACATCTTCGGCACGGACTACTGCATCGGCTTTTCCACGGCGGTCACGCGCAGCGTCGAATTGATTACGAACATGCGCACCAGCGTTGGTTCACATGAGCGCATTGGCATTGTGGAATTGTTTGGGCGCAATTCGGGCGAAACCAGCCTGATTTCTGCCTATCTGGCGTATGTCGATCGCGCGATCATTTCCGAAGTGCCGTTCTCGATGGAGCGGTTGGCCGAGTTCTTGAAAGAGGATAAGCGCAACAACCCCTCCAACTATGCGATCATGACTATTTCCGAAGGGGCTATCATTGAAGGCGGCGATGTGGTGGAAACCGGCGAAGCGGACGCATTTGGACATCGCAAGCTGGGCGGCGTCGGGCAGATCACCTCGGAAGCCATCAAGCGCATCACCGGCCAGGACATCATGTACCAGCCGTTGGGCTACATGATGCGCTCCGGCGCGCCGGATTCGCTGGACCGCATGGTGGCCATGTCGTACGGCAGCCTGGCCGTGCAGCTCATTCGCCGCAACGAAACCGGCAAGATGGTTGCACTACACGGCGGCAAGTACACCACCGTACCGGTGGCGATGGTGCTGGCGGGCAAGAAGCGTGTGGATGTGCCGGCGTACTACGACATTGAACACTACCGCCCCAAGATTCGCGATTTTATGGGCGTGCCGATGTTCCTGAGCTGATCCGGCCAGTCGATTGAGAATTCCAGCGAGGCAGTGACAATTCTGTTCCTGCCTCGCGACTTTTCCGGGAGGACAAGTGCCAAAAAGCGAGCAAGGTGTCAATCGCGATCGTTATCTGGTCATTCCGCGCACCCTGGTGTTCATCACGCGCGGCGAAGAAGTGCTGCTGATCAAAGGCGCGCCAAACAAACGATTGTGGGCCAACCGGTACAACGGCGTCGGCGGGCATGTGGAACGCGGGGAAGACGTGGGCAGCGCGGCGCTGCGTGAGGTGGGCGAAGAAACCGGACTGGACGTGCGCCATATGCGCCTGTGCGGAACGGTGATGGTGGATGCCAGCGATGAAATTGGCATCGCCATCTATGTGTTCCGCGCAGAATATGCCGGCGGGGTTTTGGTTGCGTCGGAGGAAGGCGCGTTGGAATGGATTCGCGTGGAGCGATTACCCGAATTGTCAGTTGTAGATGATTTACGGGTGATTCTGCCGCGTGTGCTTCGCCATTCAATGGGAGACGCGCCGTTTCACGCGCGCTCGTATTACGATGCGCATGATCGTCTTCAAGTGGACATCTCGTCTTCGCCGGACGATTGAGACGCCGATTTCCATTCAAAGAAGATCAAGAGCGTGCTGCCGTAACGGCGTTGTTCAAATTCGACAAAATTCTGCAATTGTATGGCTTGATATTCGATCGGGTGAATTTGCACAATGATCCAGGCGTCATCGGTTGCCCAAGACGGATTGGCATCCAGATCGCGCATGGCGCGCTGCCACATTTCTTTGTACTGCGGCGGCGCGATGTAAATGTAATGGAAGGTGCGGTCAGCCGCGCGCTTGAGATAGGCATACGCGTCCATGTTGAGCACTTCGGCCTGGGATTGCAGGCGAGCGCGCTGCAAGTTGGATTTGATGACGGCTGCGGCGGTGTGGCTCAGATCCAGAAAGCGCACAAATTCCGCACCGCGGCTGAGCGCTTCGATGCCAACGCTGCCGGTGCCGCCAAACAGGTCGAGCATGCGGGCCTCTTCGATATCGGAACCGAGGATGTTGAAAAGGGATTCTTTGACGCGATCGGTGATTGGCCGGGTGCTGTCTCCCGGTACGTCCTGCAATCGCAGCCCTTTGGCTTTTCCGGCAATTATGCGAGGAGTGCTCACGAGTTCTCCAGTTAACCTTGTGGGGGGATGAGGCGCACCGCCGCCTGCCGCGCGGCAACCAGATTGCCGTGTGGGGCGATGACCGGAACGACGCAGCCTGTGCCGAGAATGAAGCGCCGGCCGCCGGTCTGCTCAAATGCGTCGCGGGCTTCGGTGGCGACCTGATCGGGCGTGCCCAACACCATGGTTTCCAGCCGGCTCAGGCCACCCAATAAAACCTTGTCGGTGCGCGTGCGGGCCAGACGGAGGTCGGGGGCAGTGTTGCGGTCGTGCCAATTGATGACCTGTACCGGGTAGCTTTGCACGGCGTCAAAATCGACATCGTCGCCGTGCAGATGAACGATATTGAACCACATGCGGCGGGCGGCTTCCATCACGCGCAGGTCATATGGGCGGCAGAATTCTTCAAACTCGGCAGGGGAGAGCAGACTGCGCCGGGCATGCTGCACGGCCAGGAATATACCGTCCACGCCGGTCAGCGTGCATTCTTCCACGAAGGCGATTGTCGTCTGGGTGATGGTTTCCAGTCCGGCGTGCAGCGCATCGGGATGATTTTCAATGTGCATGCGCAAGTTGTGCTTTCCCAGCAAATTCTTAGCCTGCGCCAGTGGGTTAAAGATGGTTTGCAGGATGGGAGTGTGCGGGCGAAATTCCGCTTTGAGCAGATTCAAGCAGTGCAACTGGCGCCCCAGACCGCCGTGTTCGGGATGCAGAACGGGCAGCAAGCCCCAGTCGTCTGGCGAGTGGATGACGGTGTGCGTGGTGTCGCGCGTGCCTTCGGGGTCACCGCGCCATTCGTCGCGTAGTCCCCAACCGGTCAGGCAATAGGAAGACGAAGGGGTGACTTTGATGAAATCGAAATCATAGGTTGTCTGCCAGGCAGTTATCGCAGCGGCGAGACCCTCGGGGGTCTGGTCGTCGATCGGGAAGTGCCGCCAGAGGACTACGGGGAGACGGTCAAGGGGCTGGTTGTCGAGCAGTCGCTCGAGACGTTCACGATGAGTGAGAAGGGTTTGCATGGGTCAGTCCATATCCAACGGGGTGGAGATGAGCGGCGGCGCGGGATTCAGGATGTCGTTAAGGGCGGTGTCCATTTCGTCATCCTCGGATGATTGCGCCTGGACGTACTGCGTTATAAATGCCGAACGGCGCAAGCGCAGCGCCATGGGAAACACAGCGCGCAGATCATCCATAGTGACTTCAGTTCGTGAAGCGGCGGCGGCAAAAGCACGGGCGGCCTCAAATAGAGAAATTTCGGCGCGCAGCGAAGCGATGCCCAGGCGGTGAATGAGTTGGATGCCGGCACGGGCCACTTCCGCCGACAGGGTGACTTTGGGCAGCAGCGCGCGGGCATTTTGGATCTCTTCGCGCGCCAGGCGGGTGGAATCGGCATATTCGGCGATGATTGGATGCGGGTTTTCGCGATAGGCCATCACGCGCCGGTAGGCTTCCAACCGCCGGGCTGGTTCGTCCAGGCCGCGAACCACAACACGCAGTCCAAAGCGATCCATGATTTGAGGACGAAGGTTGCCCTCTTCGGGATTCATGGAGCCGATCAGGGTAAAACGCGCCCAATACGTTGAGGACATGGGTCCGCGGCGCACGGTGTACGTGCCCTGCGCGGCGGCGTCCAATATCGCATCAACAATTTCGTCCGCCAAAAGATTGGCTTCATCCAAATAAAGCAAATTTTTATCCGCCTGGGCCAGCAAGCCGCGTTTGAGGCGCATGCGTTCGTGAAGCACGGCGCGTTCATCCAACCCACCGATCACGTCTTCCAGGCGGGCGTTGAGCGGCAGCTCGACCATGCGGGTTTGTTCCATGATGGTCAGCGGAATTCCGCTCCCGAATTTCGCGGCGCATTCGGGGCAGACGGCGTCCATGCCACCGGCATCGACATCCTCGGGCATGCAGCCGTAATAACAGGCGCTGCGTTCGACCAGGGGCAGCAGGTCGAGCAGCCCGCGCACGGCGGTAGTTTTGCCGGTGCCGCGCGGGCCGATGAGCAGCACGCCGCCAATCGCCGGATTGATCAATGCCAGTAACAGGGCAAGTTTCATTTCACTCTGACCGACGATGGCCAGAAACGGAAACGGCAACACCTCCGCCAGGCCGGAAGGTTCGGCCTGCTCACCGGCCGGAGTCGACTTGCCCGAAACCATTTCGATCAACTCTTTGAGAGAGCGCACCGGCGGACGGCCAGTTGGTTCGGCGGAATCGGCAGAAGGGGGCAGGGGGTGTTCGTTCATCGGTTATCCAGTCCCTCAGGTCGCAGCCACATCCGAATAGGTCCAAAAACGGTTGGCAAAGAAATTCCAGAGCATGACAACGACGATGGCGATGGCGAGGGCCACATTGTGCCCGACGAAGGATGGGGTAAGGAAATTGGGCAGAAGCAGGTTGCCGGCTAGCCGGATGAGAACCCGCTCCAACCAGGCGAACAGCGGCGTGCGGATGCCAAGGCCGATCAGGCTGACCAGCAGGAATTGTACCATCTGATGATGGATGGGTTTGGAGCGAGAATCGGGGTAGGTCCAGTAGCGGTTCCACATGAAATTGCTGAAAACCGCGGCAATGAAGGAGATGACGCTGGAGACGATGGCGTTGAGGTGCAGGCCGTAGGTCAACAGATTGAAGGTGCCAAAATCGACGACTGCGCCAATGGTGCCAACAACCAAAAAACGAAGAAAACGAGTGCGCTCCCGCGCGTTGGACATGATCATGCGAGATTCAGCTTTTCCTTAAAGTATGGAATGGTGCGTTTTAACCCTTCTTCCAGGGAGACGGTTGGTTCCCAGGAGAGGATGGTGCGGGCACGGGTGATTTCGGGCTGGCGGCGGCGGGGGTCGTCACCCAGGCGCAGTTCGGTCTGAAAACGAATCCCGGCGGTGTTGGCGGTCAGGTGGTTGACGGTTTCGGCAAACTGTACCATGCTGATTTCGGAGGGGTTGCCGATATTGACCGGCATGGTCTCGTTGGACAGCAGCAAGCGGTAAATGCCTTCGATCAAATCGCTGACATAACAGAAACTGCGCGTTTGGGTGCCGTCCCCATAGACGGTGAGCGGTTCGCCGCGCAAGGCTTGCTGAATGAAGTTGGGCACCACGCGGCCATCATCCAGGCGCATGCGCGGGCCATAGGTGTTGAAAATCCGCACAATGCGTGTATCAATGCCGTGATAACGGTGGTACGCCATGGTGAGCGCCTCGGCAAACCGCTTGGCTTCGTCGTAAACCGAGCGCAGGCCAATGGGGTCGGCATGGCCCCAGTAGGTTTCTTTTTGGGGGTGTTCGGCCGGATCACCGTAGATTTCGCTGGTGGAGGCCAGCAGATAGCGGGCGCTGTGAACGCGGGCCACACCCAGGGTGTTGTGCGTGCCAAGCGCGCCGGCTTTCATGGTTTGAATGGGCAGATTGGGATAGCCAAACGGCGAAGCGGGATTGGGGCTGGCGGGTGAGGCAAAATGCAGAACCGCATCCACTTTGCCAGGGACGAAAATGAAATTGGCCACATCGTGGCGAATAAAGGTAAAACGTTCGTGCCCGGCCAGGTGGGCCAAATTTTCGGGACTGCCGGTAATGAAGTTGTCCATGCCAATCACTTCGTGGCCTTCGGCCAGCAAGCGATCGCAAAGGTGAGAGCCGAGGAAGCCGGCAGCGCCAGTGATCAGGATTCGCATACGTTCCGCCTTATGGTTAAGATGGTCTACCCGGTTAATTCCAATCTACACGGCTGATCAACCCGTCGCCGGTGAGCTGACGGGCTTCGCCGCTGTTGACATCCAGCAGCCAAAGATTGCCGTTGGCTATAAACGCTATTCGTGAGGAAGGTAAATCCCCCTCCGCCGGTTCCCAGACGATCCGTTGGGGGTCGAGGCCGCTCGAACCATCCGCCGGGAATAGGGCTCGACGATTGGACCCGTCGCGGTCGGCAATCATCAAGCGGTAGCGGCTGGTATCGCTCTGTTCGCTGAAGATGGCCTGCAGGTAGGCAAGGCTGTACGGCCGGCCGGAGCGGGCCGGCGAGGGTACGGGATAAGCGAACATACCGGTCTGCGATCCAATGGCAATGGGGGTGCGGCTTTCCATGGGAATGGCCGTGAGGTCAAAGAGTGGTGAGGTTTCGGGCTGGTTCTGGCCGGGTTTGGCAACATGCGCCACAGTGAAAAGCACCTGATGATCGGGCGACCAGGCCAATTGCGGCAGCCAGGCCCAGCTTTTGCCGGTTTCCAGCGGCAGAACGTCCATCAACGGCACCAGCTCTTTTTTCTCGATATCGACCAGGCCGACCGAATCAGGTGAGGCGTAGGCCATCAGCAGACCGTCGGGGGACCATTCAAACTGGGTGCCCCACCATCCGTAAAAACCTTGCACGGATGAAGAAAGGATCGGATCATTGATGGTGATGATGCCGGCTTCGGAGAAGCGCAGCATGAACAGATCGTTGTTGGCCAACCACCCCGGTGCGGTTTCGCGCGGTTCAACGGTGGAATAGGTGATGGTGGTGGCCTGACCGGGGATGAAGGCCGCATGGTGGACGATGTTGCGCACATTGAGGTCAAGCGGTCGGGGGTTCTCATTTTCGGTGTCCACCGCCCACAGGGTGTTGATGAAACCAGTCTGGTCGGGGCCAGGTTTGCGGGTGAAGAGAAGCCAGCGGCCGTCGGGCGAGAGCGTGAAGATGCGGCCATCCAGATCGCCGGTGGAGACCACCGGGCGGCGCAAGCCGGTGGATGTTTCCATGACCCAGGCGTTGCCGGCGATGAGGTAGGCCAGGCGGCCGCGAATATCGACCGGCGAGAACGGCGCCTGAACGCCAACCATCATGATTTCGGGCTGCGATTCGGCGAGGGTGACGGTCTTGAACACGGCGCGCGAAACTTCAACATCGTTTTCGAGGACGCGGCGGTAGGTGATCTGTTGTTTGCCGTTGACGCCCGGCTGCACCAACAGGTATTTCCCGTCGGGAAGCGATTCATTGCGCACCTGCTGGCGTTCAAACGGCAGGATTTTTTCTTCAACGTCAAATTCCTCGCGCACGCGAATGACTTCGATGCGGTCACCGTTGGTTAATACTGTGTAAGGAGGCGGTTCCACCCGGTCGAGGGTGGAGGTGAGGATGCCGGCGCTTTGGATGGCGGATTGCACTGTGCTGCCGGCAGGCAGGGTGAGGGATTGGTCAGCGCCATCCACATGCAGGGTAACCTGCAATGAATCAGCGGCACCAATGGCTGTGTTGCATGCCGCCAAAAGCAACCCGAGCAACAGGCATACAAAGAAGCGCACAACCCATGCGGGGTGCGGTTTTTGGAGGGGAAAACTCAAGATTGGGCCGCGCGTGTTGTGCATCGGAACGCCAGTTTCAGGTATAATCAGGCTTGCTCAACCTGGACGGGCTAATTATAGCATGACTGATCAGACACCGGCACTCTCATCCTCATCTCTCAGCGCGGCGTTGGAAGCGCTGTTGTTTGTCGCATCCAACCCGGTGGCGCCGGCACAATTGGGCGCGGCGCTGGGGGTGAGCACCGCAGAGGTGGAAGCGGAACTGCAGCGCATGCAGGAGATCTTGCTGGACGGGCGCGGTGTGGCCTTGCAGTGGCATGCCGGCCGCGTGCAGTTGACGACCGCGGCTGAATATGCCCGCGTGGTGGAGAACTTTTTGGGATTGGAGGCCACTTCGCGCTTGAGTCGCGCTGCGCTGGAAACGCTGACGATTGTGGCCTACCGCCAGCCGATCACCCGGCCGGGGATTGATGCGATCCGCGGGGTGAGCAGCGACGGAGTTTTGAAAAACCTGTTGTCTAAAGGACTGGTCTATGAAGCCGGACGGGCGGAAGGTCCGGGGCGACCGATCTTGTACGGAACGACCGAGGAATTCTTGCAGCATTTTGGGTTGACCTCGATTACCCAACTACCGCCGTTTGAGCTTTTGGAAGCGGAAACTGAAGAACCGAAGAATGGGATTTTGAAGGACTAGAGATGGCTGAAGAACGATTGCAGAAGATTCTTTCCCGCAACGGGTATGGCTCGCGGCGCGCCTGTGAAGAGATTATTGCAGCCGGGCGGGTGATGGTGGACGGCATGCGGGTTGGTTTGGGCTCAAAGGCGGACCCGGCGGTGAATCGCATCGCGGTGGACGGGCAGGTGCTGACGAAGACCGAACCGGAAAAAGTGTACATCGCGTTATACAAACCGCGCGGCGTGCTTTCGGATGTGGATCCGGACGATCCGCGCTCGACGGTGCGCGACCTGATCGAGGTGCCCGGGCAGTTGTATGCGGTGGGCCGCCTCGATCTGGACAGCGAGGGCTTGATTTTGATGACCAACGACGGCGAGTTAACCAACAAGTTGACTCATCCGCGCTACGGGCACGAAAAAGAGTACCAGGTTTTGGTGGCCGAACGGCCGGACGAAGAACAATTGGAAGCGCTGCGGCATGGGATTGTGCTGGAAGACGGCCACCGCACTGCGCCGGCGATGGTCAACGTTATTGCGCCCAACGGCAAAGGCGCATGGTTGCGCTTTGTGCTGCGCGAAGGGCGCAAGCGCCAGATTCGCGAGATGTGCAAGCGCATCGGAGTGCCGATTGTGCGTCTGATACGCGTGCGCATTGGCACCTTGCTGCTGGGCGACCTGAAACCGGGCAAGTGGCGCAACTTGACGGCGGATGAGACCAAGCGGTTAAAGGAGAGCACGTCGGGTCACCGGCCAGCCGGTGGAGAAAAACCGCGCCGCACGATCGAACGCCGCCCATATGACCGCAAACCGACTGATCACCGGCCGGCGGACCGGAAACCGGAAGACCGCAAACCAGGCGGAAAAAAGCCTGCCGACCGTAAACCGGCCGACGGCAGCCCGGCTGACCGCAACCCGTACCGCGGCAAGCCGTTTCTCAAGAGATAGATCATCCAAGGAATAGAAAACGGAGCGCTTCCATCGAGGCGCTCCGTTGTTATTGTGTGGATGACGGTTATTGTGGCAACTGTTTAGCGAGCAAGTCGACCGCTTCCTGCGCGGCAGGTGTCTCTTTTGCGAGGCGGCGAATCACGTCTTTGATTTTATCCGGTGACGTTGTGGGATAGGGCGCGTCCTGAACATCCAGCGTGGCTTTGGGGTTGGTAAAGATCAAAACCGCGGTGGGCTTGGGCATTTCAGGAAGTCCTGATTGTTTCTGAATGAAACGCGTCATGTCTTCAATGTTGTAACGCACCTCCATGTCGGGGCGTCCCAGGCCTTCCTGCCCGAAAATCTTCAGGTAGAAATTTCCGCCTTTCTGCTTCCAGCGTTTTTTAGCGCTGTCGTAGGTGATGGTGCCACCCTGGGCATAGGGGAGAATGCACACGACGCCCGACGGGCCGACCAGCAAGTGCGAAACCGGCGCGGCGTAATGGTACAGGGTGTATTTGTCACTCAACCCTTTTAGCGAGCCGCTGATGATCTCATCGGGTCGCGGCGAACGCCCCCAGCGATTGCCGTAGTACAGGCCGACTTGCGAAAGCAGGAAGCCGAAAATCACCGCGGCAAAGGCATAAGTGATGTAGCTGGTGTTGTTCGAGAAAGCAAAAATGGTGCCGGCAACGAGGATCACGAGACTGGCGATGGTGGCAAACTGGCCGATTTTGTGATTGCGTTTGATCAGTTTTTCGTTCGATACGATTTTCATGGGGACTCCGGGATCAGGCAGCAGGGGAAGGGCTGGCGGGATGCGCGGCAAGGTGGGCCGCAACGGCTTCGCGGGTGGCGTCGAGCAGACCCGAGCGCGCCGTTTGATGTGCGAGGCGCAAAGCGACGTAGAGGGCGCGGGCATCGGAGCGGCCATGGCCGATGAAGACATAGCCGTTGACACCCAGCAGGATGGCGGCGCCGACTTCGGCGGGATCCATCTTTTGCTTCAACGGTGCAAAAGCCGGCTTGACCAGCAGGTAGCCCAGCTTGCGGATGAAGGAGGCCTGAATGCCTTCTTTAATGAGGTTGGTGACAAATTTGGCAACGGCTTCGGAGGATTTGATGAAGATATTGCCGGTAAAGCCATCGGTGACGACGACATCGGCGTGACTGGCATAAACTTCTTTCGGCTCAACATTGCCGATGAAGTTCAAGCCGGTGTTTTCCAGCAAGTGATAGGCTTCTTTGGTGAGTTGATTGCCTTTGCCGGCTTCTTCCCCGTTGGCCAGCAAGCCGACACGCGGTTGGTTGACGCCGAGGACTTTTTCGGCGTAGATGCTGCCCATCAGAGCAAATTCAACCAGAAATTCCGGGCGGCAATCGGCGTTGGCGCCGGTATCCACAAAGGCGCAACGGCCATCGCGGGTGGGCACCAACGAGGTGAGCGCAGGGCGGGCAATGCCGGACATGCGGCGCAGGGTGGTCACGGCGTTAAAGTAAGCGCCACCGGTGTTGCCGGCGGTGACGAATGCGGAAGCTTCGCCGCTTTTGACCAGACCGAGGCCGACCGCCATTGAGTTGAGCGGTTTTTTCTTCGCGGCATCCACCGGTTTATCTTCCATCTCCAGCACATCCGGTGCGTGTACGATGCGCACCGGTGCTCCGGTTGTGTTCAGTGCCTTGAGGCGCTCCGCCAGAATTTCCTGGCGGCCAACCAGAATGATCTCTTCTCCGAAGTCACGGGCAAATTGAACCGCGGCTTGAAGTTCGGGTTCGGGATGGTCATCACTGCCCATTGCGTCCAAAACGATTGCCATGTTCTTACCTCTTCTTCGCGAATGTGCCGGCGAGCGCCGGAGAATTGCTTGACAACAACCCAGAGCAGGTTATAATATCAACGCGTTTGCGCTGGTGCTGGAACTGGCAGACAGGCATGGTTGAGGGCCATGTGGGGAAACCCGTGGAGGTTCAAGTCCTCTCCAGCGCACAAATGCCGCCGAAAGGCGGCTTTTTTGTTGCCTGCGCAGCGCGGAATGCCCATTTTACAGCTTGCGGGAGACAAAATAGGCCGCCATTTCGCGCAGGCTGTCCCGTTCCGGTCCGAACGGAAGGTGTTCCAGCGACTGCTCGGCGCGGCGAATGGCCTGGGAGGCTTCCTCGTACGCCAGTTCGATGGCGTTGGAATGCACGATGGAGTAAATCAGTCGCTGAATCTGGGCGTCATTTTCCGGGCAGTTACCGGCCAGCAGGTGGCGGCAATCCTCATCCTCGGGGTTGTTTTCGATGTAAATCAGCGCGGGCAAGGTGATTAAACCCTGGCGCAGGTCCGACCCA
Source organism: Anaerolineaceae bacterium (assembly GCA_034428975.1). Classification (GTDB taxonomy): domain Bacteria; phylum Chloroflexota; class Anaerolineae; order Anaerolineales; family Anaerolineaceae; genus DAOUGY01. Next base: position 17,185 of record DAOUGY010000255.1, read on the forward strand.
ATCGGTTTGCCCAGACTAGCCTGGTCGCCGGTGAAATCAAGAATGTCATCGATGATCTGGAAGGCCATGCCGAGCTCATAGCCAAAGCGGGCGCAAATGGCGATGGTTTCGTCTCCGACCGGGCTGATCATGGCGGCGGTGGCGGCAGCCGTTTCAAACAGGGAGGCTGTTTTGGCGTAGATGCGGCGGAGGTAATCCTCGCGGCTGACGCGGCAGCGGCTGGCGAACAACTGGGCAATCTCACCGTTGACGATGGTGATCAACGTGCGAGAGAAGATATCCATGACCGGGATGGAATTGGTGTCGGAGGCCAATTTGGCGGCGCAAGCGAATAGAAAATCGCCGGTGAGGACCGTGGCGGCCGGTGACCACGAGGAATTGAGGGTGGGGATGCCGCGGCGCAGCAACGCGCCATCGATCAGGTCATCATGGACGAGTGTGGCCGTGTGCAGCAGCTCGATGGAGGAAGCCAGGGTGATCAGACGATCCGGATCGGCGCCGAGCAACCGGCCCATCAGCAGCGTCAGGCTGGGGCGCACACGTTTTCCACCCGATGAGAGCAAGTGATCGAGCGCAGCTTGCAGATCGGCATGCCACCCATATGCCTGCCGGCGAATGAGGGCTTCAACAGACTTGACGTCTTCCTGCACAGGAATGATGAAAGAAACCGAGGAGCTCAATGTTCGCTTAATCCCATTTCAGTAACAAGTTGGCGTTCTGCGTGGTCACC
>DAOUGY010000256.1:0-8159 GCA_034428975.1 Anaerolineaceae bacterium
GATGGCTACCGAAATTGCCCAGGGCGGCACAAACGTCTCGGGCGGCCAAAAACAGCGCCTGTCCATTGCGCGCGCGCTGGTCAAGAGAGCGCCGATTAACATCTTCGACGACAGTTTTTCCGCGCTGGACTTTAAGACCGATTCGGCCCTGCGCCGCGCGCTGCGCGAGAAAACCGCCGACAGCACGCTGCTGATCGTTACCCAGCGCATCTCCACCGTCAAAAACGCCGATCAGATCATCGTACTGGACGACGGCGAAATGGTGGGCAAGGGAACGCATCAAGAATTAATGAAGAGCTGCGAAACGTACCGTGAAATTGCGCTCTCGCAGTTGAGCATGGAGGAGTTGTCCTGATGGGAATGCACAATCAATCTCAATCCCGCCGTCAGAGCCCGCCCATGTTTGGCCCGGGGCCGCGCGGTATGCTGCCCGGCGAAAAGGCACGCAATTTTAAAGGAACCATGGCGCGCCTGGTGGCGTATCTGCAGGCGTATCGCACTTCGATCCTGGTGGTTTTGCTGATGGCGGTGGCTTCAACCATCTTTGCCATTGCCGGCCCCAAGATTTTGGGCAAGGCCACCACCAAATTGTTTGAAGGCGTGATGGCGATGATTGCCGGCACAGGCGATGGCATTGACTTCGCCTATATTGGCAACATCATGTTGATCATGATCGGGCTGTACCTGCTTTCGGCCCTGTTCTCATACATCCAGGGCTGGATCATGTCGGGCGTGTCGATGAAGATCACCTACCGCTTCCGCCGCGACATCGCCGCCAAGATCAACCGCATGCCGCTGAAGTATTTCGACGGCACCAATCACGGCGAAGTGCTCTCACGTATCACCAACGATGTGGACACCGTCAGCCAGACGCTCAACCAGAGCCTGACGCAGATCATCACCTCGGCGGTCACCATGGTCGGCGTGCTGGTGATGATGCTCTCGATCAGCGGTTGGATGACGCTGGTGACCCTGTTGACCCTGCCGCTTTCGATGGTGTTCATCCGTTTCGTGGTGCAGCGCTCGCAAAAGTACTTCAAACAACAGCAGGAATACCTGGGGCATGTCAACGGGCACATTGAGGAGATGTTCAGCGGGCACATGGTGATGAAGGCCTTCAACGGCGAGGCGCGCAGCATTGCCAAATTTGACGAGTTCAACGGCACGCTGTACAACTCGGCCTGGAAATCGCAGTTCCTCTCGGGCCTGATGATGCCGATCATGGGCTTCATTGGCAACCTGGGCTATGTGGCCGTGGTGATTTTGGGCGGCTATCTGGCCACGCGCAACGCCATCGCCATCGGCGATATTCAGGCGTTCATCCAATATGTGCGCAACTTCACCCAGCCGATCACGCAACTGGCCAACATCTCCAATGTACTGCAGCAGACGGCTGCGGCCGCCGAGCGCGTGTTCGAGTTTCTCGATCAACCGGAAGAAGTGGCCGAGACGACCGAACCGGTGCGCCTGGAAACCGTGCAGGGGCGCGTGGAGTTCGAGGACGTGCATTTTGGCTATTCGCCGGACAAGATCATCATCAACGACTTTTCGGCGCGCGTGGAGCCGGGCCAGAAGATCGCCATCGTCGGCCCCACCGGCGCCGGCAAGACCACCATGGTCAAGCTGCTGATGCGCTTCTACGATGTTAACAGTGGTGAGATTCGCGTGGATGGTCACGATATCCGCGATTTCAGCCGCCATGACCTGCGAAGCCAGTTTGGCATGGTGCTGCAGGACACCTGGCTGTACAACGGCACGATCTTGGAAAACATCCGCTACGGGCGCGCGGGTGCCAGCGACGATGAGGTGATTGCCGCGGCGCGCGCCGCGCATGCTGATCACTTCATTCGCACCCTGCCGGACGGTTATCAGATGGTGCTGAACGAAGAGGCCACCAATATTTCGCAGGGGCAGATGCAGCTACTGACGATTGCGCGCGCCGTGCTGGCCAATCCGCGCATCCTGATCCTGGACGAGGCCACCAGCTCGGTGGACACACGCACCGAAGTGCTCATCCAAAAGGCGATGGACAACCTGATGAAGAACCGAACCAGCTTTGTCATCGCGCACCGCCTGTCCACCATCCGCAACGCCGACCTGATTTTGGTGATGAAGGATGGCGACATTGTGGAGCAGGGCAAACACGCCGAACTGTTGGAGCGCAACGGTTTTTATGCCGAGCTGTACAACAGCCAGTTTGAGCAGGCCGTGGCCGCCTGACGCCCGCCGCCTGACCGCCGCCCCCGTCTTGACGGGGGCGGTATACTTTAATCAGGAGGGGAATATGGCCAAAGAACACGTTGTGATCACCATCAGCCACCAGTTGGGCAGCGGTGGGGCCTTTCTGGGGCAAAAGCTCTCCGAACGATTGGGCATTCCCTTTTTGGACCGCGAAATTCTCAAAAAGGTGTCCAACCAGTTGCATATGGCCGAAAGCACGCTGGCCGGTCGGGAGGAACGGCTGACGTCATTCTGGGAATCGTTTTCGCGCCTGGCCGTGCTGGGCGACCCGACCCAAAGCGTGGCGCTGCCGCAGTATGAACCCAGCGACCGCGAGCTGTTTCAACTGGAATCGGATACCATCCGGCGCATCGCTGAACGCGGTCCGGCCATTCTCATTGGACGCTGCGGGCGGTATATCCTGCGCGATCATCCGGCGCACCTGGCGGTCTTCACGCACGCCGAATGGGCGGCGCGGGTCAAGCGCATCGCCCGGCTGTACAACGTGCCGGAGGAGAAAGCGGCCAAAATTTTGGAGGAAAATGACCGCGAGCGCGGCCTGTACATCAAGATTTTTGCCGGCGAAGACTGGTTGGACGCGTGCCTGTACGATGTGTGCCTGAACACCACGCGGCTGGGGTATGATGCCTGCGTGGACCTGGTGATGACGGCATTGCGGGCGCGCGGATTGACGCCTTGAACAAAAAGAGACGGAGCGCATGCGCTCCGTCTCTGCTTTGTCCGCGCTATTCAGTTTTTAGGAATGCTCCACCTGCACCGGCAACATGCCCTCCAGGATCATCTCCAGGGCAATGGTATGGCTGCAGCGGCCGCGGGTATTGAAGAAAGCGCAATCGCAGCGCCACTCACCATTATCGTAATCCACCGTGTGCGCGCTGTTGTCCCCCGACATGGTAACCCGGAAATTGCTAAACTGGAAACGCTCCTTCTCCTGGGCGTACCGCTTCGCCTTTTCGATCTTGCCGATCATTCCGTAATCCATTGTGTTTCTCCTTTCGGAAAATGGTAGAAAAAAGGGCACGCGAAAACACGTGCCCTATCCGGGACAAATACCTGGGTTGAAAGTCGATACTCGCATAGCGGTTTCTTCTCCGATTATCTTAACATCATAGTACGAGTCCAGAGGAAAGTCAACGCCTTTTCTCCATCACTATGCCATCTTCGCCACCCTGATAATAGCCCTGCCAGATCTCCGCCCGGTGATAACCGGCGCGCAGGTACACCTCTTGCGCCGCCAGGTTGGAGCGCCGCACGCTCAAGCGCACGCGCGGCATGTTCATCTCTTGCTCGCAACGCTCCAGCAGCGCCGAACCGATCCCGCGCCGGCGGAATTCGGCTTTGACGCCGATGGTGGTGATCCAGCCGATGCCTTCGTGCGGGTGGGGGTCGCCGCCCACAAACGCCACCATTTCGTCATCCACCACCGCTTTCAGGCGCACCAGCGCGGGCAGGGTCAGCACGGCGATCAACTCCACCAGCGGCCAGGCGTCGCGGCCGAAGCATTCCTGCTCAAGCTGACGCAGCGCGCCCAGATCGCGCCAGGTGGCGGGTTCGATGGTGAATTCGGGGGGTGGGGCGGGGGCTTCCGGCATTTCGGCTGCCTTTGTTTTTTAAGCCTTGCGGAGGACAGGCGTCCTCCGCAAGGTTGTGTTGTTGGGCCGGGTGGGGGTTATTCCTGGTCCTTGCGGTTCTTGACGAAGTTGTCCAGCAAGCTGGTGAACTCCATCGGGAAGATGTACTTGGTGGCCGGGTTGGCGGCCATGGTCTTGAGGGTCTCGAAGTATTGCAGGGTCATGGTCTTCGAGTCGATGCCCTTTGCGGCGTTGAAGATGGCTTCCAGCGCCAGCCCATAGCCTTCGGCGCGCATGATCTGCGCCTGGCGATCGCCTTCCGAGCGCAAAATGTTGGATTGCTTTTCACCTTCGGCGCGCAGAATGGCGGCCTGTTTTTCGCCTTCGGCCACGTTGATGGCGGCTTCGCGGGTACCGGTCGATTCGGTCACCACGGCGCGGCGGTTGCGTTCGGCCGAAAGCTGGCGATTCATCGCGTCCTGCACGTCGCGCGGAGGGATGATCTCGCGGATTTCAACGTTGGTCACTTTGACGCCCCAGCGTTCGGTGACTTCGTCCAGGCGGTTGCGCAGCGCGTTGTTGATCGCTTCGCGTTCGGAGAGCACACCGTCGAGCAGAATGCCGCCGATGACCGAGCGCAGCGTGGTGGTGGCGATGCCCTGGGCGGCCAGCTCAAAATTGCCGACCTGCAGCACAGATTGTACCGGGTCAAACACCTTGTAGTACCACAGGAAGTCGATCGAGATGGGCGCATTGTCCTTGGTGATGGACGTCTGAGCGGGGATCTCGCGCACCTGCTCGCGCAGATCGACGCGGGTGGCCGAATCGACGAACGGGATCAGGATCACCAGGCCCGGGCCGCGCGCGCCGATGCAGCGCCCCAGCCGGAAGACGACCAGGCGCTTGTATTCCGGCACGATTTTCAACGCGGTGGCGAAGAAAATGATCAGTGCCAGAATGATCACACCCAGTAAGCAGTACAATACTTGGTCCATTGGCTCCTCCTTCAGAGCTGCGAGACGAATTTCGGTCCCCGGTCGCGATCAGCGCGATTCGGGGGTGAGGGGTTCCACTTCCAACACCAGACCGTCGCGGCCGGTGACGCGCACCAGGCTGCCCGCGCGGATGGGCGTTTTGCTGCGGGCTGTCCACTCTTCGCCGCCCACGTACACGGTGCCGTCCAGGCCGATATCGGTGCGCGCTTCGCCGGTTTCATCCAGCAGGCGCGAGAGATCCTGCGCGGGGCGCAGGCGCAGCGCCTTGAGGCCCACCCGGCCAATGACCCACAAAAATCCGGTGGACAACACGCCCAGCGGGATGGCCATCAATGGGCTGACCCCGGCGGCGCCGTCGGTGGGGCGGATGATGAAGAGCAGAGCGGCGGTGATGGTGACCAGCGACAGACCGAACAGGTACACGTTGCGCCCACGCCGGATGGCCAGCACCAGCAGCACCAGCCCGGCAATGAACAGCCCCAGCGCCCACAGATTGACGGCATGACTGACCAGACCGTAACCGGCCAGAACGATCAGAAAGAGCGCGCCAATTTCCAGGATGCCGGTGCCGGGCGTGAAGAGCGCCAGAATGGCCAGCACGAAACCGAACATCAACAATAAGACGATCAGGTTGGGATCCATTAACAGGTTCATGATGATTGTCCTTGCGTCGCGCGCGGCGGCGAACAGGGTCGTGCCGCGTCCGAATCGCCCTCATCCTCATTATACAGTTGCAGTTCAGGCGGCGCAATCGGAAGTGTACCCCCCACCTCCGATCGGGAGTTCCGGCGTGATTCGGCGTGATGTTTGGCATGTTTTTTCAGCGGGGGGCGATCAAGCACTGTATAATGATTCTTACCCCATCTTTTTCAGGAGCGAGAATGGATTCCTTTGATCCAAAAATCGGCTTGAGCACGCTGGTGACCCATGTCGGCGAGGGGCACAATCCGCTCCACTCGCATGTCACCCCCATTTACCAGACTTCCACGTTTAGTTTTCCGGATGTGGCCACGGGCGCGGCGATCTTCAAGGGCGAAGCCCCCGGGCATGTGTATACCCGTTTGGGCAACCCCAATCTGGATCAGCTGGCGTTTAAATATGCCTGCCTGGAAGGGTTGGATCTGCTGCGCGCCCAGCCCGGCCGCCCGGTGGAAGAAGTGGTCGGCGGGCATGTGTTTGCCACCGGCATGTCGGCCATCACCTCGGCCATTCTGGCGTGCGTGCAGGGCGGCGATACGATCATTGCGCAGGAGGCGCTGTACGGCGCGACCTACACCTTCCTGCACGATCTGGCGCCGAAGTACGGCATCAAAGTCGTTTGGATTAAGGATCTGGCGCTGGAAAGCTGGGAAAAGGCGTTCAGCACGCACCCCGGCGCGCGTCTGGCCTATGCCGAAACACCGTCCAATCCCAGCATGGCGCTAGTGGACCTGGCCGGGCTGGCCGAAATTTCGCACCGCCACGGCGCCTGGCTGATGGTGGACAATACTTTCGCTTCGCCGTACTGCCAGCGCCCGCTGGCCACCGGCACGGATGTGGTGGTGCACTCCACCACCAAGTACCTGTCCGGGCACGGGCTGATTGTGGGCGGCGCAGTGGTCAGTTCGCATGTCGACTGGGTGAACAAGCCGTTGTACGGCATGCTTAAGGTGCTGGGTGGATCGCCCAGCCCGTTTGACGCCTGGCTGGCCAATATCGGTCTGAAGACGTTTGAGTTGCGCATGCAGCGCCATTGCGAAAACGGCCTGCAGGTGGCGCGCTGGCTGGAGGATCACCCCAAAGTGAGCCGGGTGTATTACCCCGGCCTGGAAAGCCACCCGGATTATGCCCTGGCCTGCCGTCAGATGAACGGCTTTGGCGGGATGATGTCGTTTGAGTTGAAGGGCGGCATGGCCGCGGGAGAGGCGCTGATGAACCGCGTCAGCATGATGACCCTGGCGGTCAGCCTGGGCAATGTGGACACGCTCATCCAGCACCCCGCCAGCATGACGCATTCGGGCGTGCCGCGCGATGTGCGCATCGAATCGGGTCTGAGCGACGGCCTGGCGCGCCTTTCGGTGGGCATTGAGAATGTCGAGGATATTCTGGCCGATCTGGAGCAGGCGCTGGATTTTTAGCCTGACTGTCCGTCTTTGAATGAACGGGATCGATTGTTTGATCCTGCCGCCGGGAACGGCGGCAGGATCTTTTTTGTCCGCGCTGTCGGGCCGTTACCGATTGGTTTTCTCCGCGCTGGTTGTTGAAAATGGTAACGCCGCCGTCTCCGGCGGCGTGAACCTCGGCCAGGTTGGGGGCGACCGTTATTGCGGCGTTTCTTTTTTGCGCCCCAGGAACGAGCCAATGCCGACCGCCGCCAGGCCAATGCCGCAAACGGCCACCAGCGCGATTCCCAGCGTCTGGCGCGTATCGCCGCCCAGCAGGCTTTCGGGGGTGGGGGTGGGCACCACGGTGGGCGTGCGCGTGGAGATGGGCGGGCGCGGGGTGCGGGTGGGGCGCGGCGTGCGCGTGGCCGGGCGGCTGGTGCGCGTCACCGTGGGCGAAAGGGTTGGGGTGGCCGGTGGGCGGATGGTGAGCTTTTGGCCGGGCCACACCACCGCGTTGGTGCCCAACTGATTGAGCTCGATGATCTGGTCGATTTTCACGCCGTAGGCAATGGCGATGGCCCACAGGCTCTGGCCGTACTGCACCTCGTGCACCACCGAACCGTCGGGCTGGGGCGTGGCGGTGACCACGGCGTTGACGTACTGGCGGGTGGGCTCGGCCGGGTTTTGCGTGCTGAGCGGCGCGGAGGTGGGGTTGGCTTTGCCGCCGGTCAGGTAGGCGACATGCACGACATAGTAATAGGTGCCGTCGGCGCCCTGGGCCACGCCCGCGCCAATGTTCTGATAATTATCGGAATAGGCGCCGTTGACCGGGATCATGTGCGATTCATCGGCCCAGACCGTGCCGTACAGGTTGGCCATGCCCGAAATGGAACAGGCAATGTTCTCGGTGGCGAAGACGGTCACACCGCCGCCGTAACCGGCAGCGGCCACGCGCCCGCGCACATCGCCGATGTGCCCGCAAAAGGCGGTGGCGGCCATGTAATCGGCCGTGGCCTGCGCGGTGTACATCAGGATGGAGTCGGTGGCCAACGCAGGCTTGCCGTAAACGGCGCGCGCGCTGTTGGTCTGATCGATCAAATCCTGGGCGGAGTTGGGCGGGATAACATCCTGAGCGTAAACCGGCTGGATGGTGAACCCGGCCGTAATCGCCAGGGTGAAAAGGGCGAGCGAAAGGAAAAGAAATCGGCGCATCGTTTGGAAATTATAATCGATGCGCCGAAAACTCAACGACAAAACAAGGGTTAGGT
>DAOUGY010000257.1:0-8246 GCA_034428975.1 Anaerolineaceae bacterium
GTCACCGGGTTGGGGCCGCCGTCCAACACAGCCACTTCATTAAACATGATGACCGGTTTGAGCGTGTTGAGGATGGAAAGCTGGCCTTCCGGGCCGATTTTGCACAGATCCACGCGCCCTTGCAGCAGCACGTGCATTCCGGCGCATTCGCCGCCTTCGTTGAATACGGTTTCGCCTTTTTCAAAGCGGCGCACGCGGCCCGCGGCGACAATGGCAGCCAGGTCGTCCAGCGGCAGGTTGCGGAAGTGCTTCACCTGACGCATGCGTTCCAGATCAATGTTGGGATGGGTCATACGATGATTATAGCGGAGATCGGCGGCGACCGGGATGCGCGGCATTTTTCCGCAATGTTGTTGAAAGACAATTCACTGCAGAGCTACACCGGTGCATGCAGTGTTTTTGGAGATACCCCGTCTTTATCCGTCCATTTTCATGCGTCAGGGATACTCTCCTGACAGGTCTGTCCGCCGTGGGCTTGCAGACGACGCTGCATTTCTGCCCACTCTTCTTCGTTGAAACGCTCCTCGCTGCGCGGCGTTGTTGCTTCCAGTAAGCGCACGCTCACCTCCCGCGTGGTCAACCATTCCCAACCCGCCGCATTTGCCGGGTGAGGATGCGGGATGAGATCATCCGAGCAGAGCGGTTCGTCAACAATATATAGAAAGCCCGCCTTCGTGCCGTTGTGCCGGATGCGCCCATCATTTTCCATTGAAAGAATGGATGGCTTGTGCGAAAAGGCGCGCGCCAGATCGCGATTTTGAGAAATTGAACTGCCCACCGTAAGATGGGTAAGTTTCAACGGAGAGCCGTGGTACCAGGGAAGAGTGGGGTCAAATGTGGGCATGGAATTCGTTCTGGCCGGGGGAAAGCTGGGATATGGTATTTTATATCAAACCGTGGTTACTTGGTTGATTACCTGCCAGATGGTTCATTTTCAAGATCGTGCCAAGATAATTCCCCGCAGAGCCGCAATGAAGATCTTGGGGGGTCCGCCGCCGATTTCAAGCCGGCGGCAGTGGCGCAGCACACCGTATTTTTGTACAATAATCATACTCCGTCCCCTGCAAGGAGCGCCCATGAAACGAACCGCTTGCGTCGTGCTCATTGCCGTGCTCACCGGCTTGCTGTGCGCCGGGCTGCCCCTCACCCCAGCCGGCGCCGCGACCCCCAGCCCCACCGCGCGCGTCACCCCCACACCCAGCGCCGTGCCTTTGCCACCCTCCGGTGACTGGCAAATCACCACGCGCAATGCGACCGATGTGCGCCTGCTGAACACCACGCGCGGCGCCATGCTGGGGGCAGTGCGTCAGCTTGCCTGGTCACCCGACGGCCAATGGCTGGCCGCGGCCGGCACCGGCGGAGCACTGCTGATCGACGCACAGACTTTGCAACCAACAGGTGAATTGTTCTCCATTGCCGCGCTGCAGGGTTTCACCTTCAGTGCCGACGGCCGCCGCCTGGCTGGTTATGGGCCGGACAACACCCTACAGGTCTGGGACAGCGCAACCCGCGCCCTGCTGCGCGTTCTGCCGCAGGCGGGCACCCGCGCCACGCTTAGCCCGGACGGCAAACGGATCGCCGGGGTGGAAGATAACCCCGCGCTGGACGCCGACGGCAACTGGATCGCCTCAAAAACCGAAATTCGCATTTTCGATGTCGACACCGGCAAGCCGGTCAGCCGCTTCACCGCCAGTACCGCCCCCACCTGGGAGAACCCCGTTCCTCTGGAAACCATCGGCGTGTACTTCAGCGCTGACGGGCGCGTGCTGCAATTCGTCAACAACCTGGGAGACGTGCGCAGCCTGGATGTGGCCAGCGGGCGGCAATTGGGCCTGTGGACCAACAACGCCACGCGCACTCGCCTTAGCAACGGTGTTTGCGAGGCCGATGGTATGGACGGCAAGACCTTTGCGGTGGTGTGCATGATCAATTATATGGACCCGCCCTGCGTGGAGGAAACCCCTGGGTGCAACCCGGTGCCGCGCGGCCGGCTGGACATCGGCGTGTGGGAGACCAGCCGCCTGTCGCGCTCGATCAGCATGGTATACCTCGACCCGCAAATTGCCTTCTACCGCTTTTTGCACGACGCAGCCCAGCGCAAGGTCTTGATGCTGGATGGCGCCGGTGGGCAGATTCAACGCCCCACGTACAGCGGAACGCCTGCCGTGCAAACCCTTGACTCGAGCTGGAAGGAATTGTTCCAAAAATTACGCGAGAAGCCGCGTATCGTGACCATTGCGGTCAGCCCCGATGGCACGCGCCTGGCCGCCGGGGGCGGCGGGGTGCTGGGCCTGGTCGATCTGACCAGCGGCAAAGTCATGCGCACACTTGAAAGCGACTCCACCATCCTGACCAGCGCCGCACTGAGCGTGCGCGACGGCCTGCCCATGCAAGCCTCCGGTTACTCCGACGGATCGGTGGTGCTCTCCCGCCCGGGTGGGGCCGTGCTGCAAACCCTGCCCCGGGCACACAATTCACCTGTAACGCAGGCAAGCTTTGCCGGCAGTGACCTGTTCACGCTGGATTCAACCGGCAACCTGCACCAGTGGAGCGCCGGAAAGACCACCCCGCTGCGCAGCTACACCACCGGCTACATCGCGCTCACCTTCGAGAGCGGCCCACGCCTGATGCTCAACCCCACCGGCGGTTTGTTGCTGCTGGACGAGGAGCGGCCCGCCGAATCGGCCAGCGTGGGCGCCTACACTCTGACCGGCGGCACGCGGCTTTACAGCATCGCCGCCCGTCCGGATGCGCTGAGCTTTAGCCGCGATGGGAACTGGCTGATCACCGCCGGGGCGCACGCGGCGGCGGTGTACAACGCACGCTCCGGTCAGTACCTGCGCGATTTCACCCTGTCTGGCAGCGGACGAGAAATCAGCGGGGCGGCCCTCGCGCCAGACGGCAGTCTGCTGGCGGCGGCTGTGAATGGGGGCGTGACCCTCCAATTGGTCAACACCCATACCGTTACGGCTCAAATTCAGGCCGAAAACTTCACCGCCACGCGCGTGATCTTCAGCCCTTCGGGCTGCCTGGCGGCGGTGGGGAGCCTGGAAGGCGACATTTTACTGGCGGATGCCGCTACCGGGCGCACGCTGGCGCGCCTGATCGGGCATAACGGTGAGGTAAAATCGCTGGCTTTCAGCGACGACGGTCGCCTGCTGTTGTCCATGGGCAGCGATCACAAGGCCCTGCTGTGGGGTCAGGTCAACGCGCATCTTGCACCGGCCGGCGCGCCAGCGGCGCAAACCTGCCTCCTGGGCAGCGTACCGCTCACCTCCACCCCCACACCAACCATCCCCCCGGTCACGCCGACCCCAACGCACACGCCGGTCACCTTCACGCGCAACCTTTATCTGACCCAGCCACTGATGAACGGTGACGATGTGCTGTTGATGCAGCAGCGCCTGGTTGAACTGGGCTATACCGGCCTGGGCAACCCGGACGGCTGGTTTGGCAACAAAACCGATGAAGCCGTGCGCCTTTTTCAGCAGCGCAACGGATTGGAAGTGGACGGCGTGGTTGGGCGCATGACCTGGGCGCGCCTGTTCAGCAAGGACGCCACACGTCGTTGACACAGCACAGAAACGAAGGAAGAACCATGATCACAGATATGACCGGAAAAACCGTACTCATCACCGGCGCCAACTCCGGCATCGGCAAAGCCGCGGCCGTGCAACTCGCCCGACTGAACGCCACTGTTGTGTTGGCCTGCCGTTCGCCGGAGCGCGGCGCTGCCGCGCTGGACGAGGTCAAACGTGCTTCGGGTAACCCCCGGATCGAATTATTGCCAGTGGATATGGCCTCACAGGCATCCATTCGCCGTGCATGCGCCGGATTCGTGCGCGATCACAGCCGGTTGGATGTGCTGATCCACAACGCCGCCAATTTCGATCACACTCTGAAGCAAGCCACCTTAACCGAAGACGGCGTGGAGACAATCTTCGCCACCAACCATGTCGGTATTTTTCTGATGACCCACCTGCTGCTCGACACGCTCAAAGCCAGCACGCCCAGCCGAATCATCACCGTGGCTTCCAAAGGGTTGATCACCTACCCCTTCCTGGATATCGAATTTGATAACCTCAATGGGGAGCGCAAGTTTAGCACGCAGCACGCCTACTACCACTCCAAGCAAGCCCAGGTGTTGTACACCTATGCCCTGGCCGAACGCCTGCAAGGCAGCGGCGTGACGGTCAACTGTGTGCGCGTGACCAATGTGGCCATCCCCGACGAACGCCTGACGCACTTGCCGGGCTGGCAGCGTAAACTGTATACGATCAAACGGAGTATGTCCATCACGCCGGAGCGCCAGGCCGAAACGTATGTCTACCTGGCCGCCGACAGCGAGGCACAAAACATCACCGGCCAGTACTGGGATGAAAACAACCATCCGGTGCGTTCCAACGTAAATTCCTACAACCGGGAGACGCAGCAGCGCCTGTGGCAGGAAACCGAACGTCTGGCAGGCCTGCGCCCGGCCTGACCGGCACGCTCAACCACCTGAGGGACGCGAGAGAATATCCGCCGCCTGATCCTCCGTCAGGCGCGTGAGGTGTTCTTCGTCTTCGCTGCCATTGGCCAGATATTCATAATTGCTAGTGTAGAAATAATACAGGCCGCACTGTGGACACTGCCACAGTTGCTGCTTGCGGCTGGAATACGGTCGGAAATCGCGCACCAAAGTCAGCACGCCAGCCGTCGCGGGCAAATAAGTGTTGTCGGCATCACGGCCAAATTTCTGAAACGCGTGTTCTTCATCCGCCAGGCCAGAGCATAGCGGGCACGGGATGTCGTTCACACCTCACCCCCGGCGCCGCAAACGCGGGAAGAAAAACGGCGTGGCCGCGCGGTAATCCACATAGGCCTGTCCAAAACGCGCCACCAACTCCGGCTCTTCAAATTGCTTGATGTACGTCATCAGCAGCCCGCCGAAGAGCACCACCGCCAGAACGGACGCCGGCGACCCGACCACCACGCCGATGCCGACATACGCCGTCATCGCGCCAAAGGCCATCGGGTTGCGGCAGTAGGTGTACGGCCCGCCGACCAGCAGCGTTTGCGTGGCCATCATCGGCAGGGGCGTGCCGCGCGCGACGAACAATTGATCGCCGATGGTCCACAGCGCAAACACAGCGCCGATGACAATCAGCACGCCGCCCAACACAATCCCCGCCATGCCCGGCGACAGAGGGGGAAAACCGATCACGGCATCCAGGTCCGGTATCCAGCGGATCAGGGCCAGCGGTATCAACACGGCAAACAACAGTCCGGCGGCCAGTGTGGCCAGCAGGCGCGGCAGCAAAGCATATTCACGACGAACAGGATGGGGGTTGGGCATAAAGCACCTCGCGGCAATTGGGCGCAGTCCTTTTGCCATTCATTATGGCACAAATCCAATCGGTGGGTGTGTTTTTCGTCGGCTTATTCATCCAACCGTGAATCGGGCGCGGAACACAGGCGCAGCGCCTCGGCCTGCTCGGCCGGGCGGGCCACCACCACAACACGATCGCCCGCCTGCAGGTACGCGTCGCCGCGCGGGATGAACACCTCGCTCCCGCGCTGCACACTGGCAATCAGGCAGTCATGCGGGAAGGCGATCGCTTTCAGCGGCTTGCCGTCGGCCGGTGCCCCTCTCTCCACAAGCACCTCGGTCACCACCATGCGCGCCGGGGTGAAGCTGTCCAGGCGGGCAGCCTGTTCGGTGTGGCGCTGCAGCGTGCGCTGCCGCAACGCCGGCAGGTAAGCATGGATGACATCCGCGCGGCGCAGCACCCCCACCAGCTTGAGCGGATTGTCCCGCGCCACGACGGGCAGACGGCCAAAGTCATGCTGGCTCATGCGACGCAGCGCAAAGGCCAGGGGTTCGTCGGGCGTAGCGGTCACCAGATGGTGCGTGCACCATTCGGCTACCGGTGCGTCGCGGCGGCCTTGCTCCACGGCGCGATCGATATCTCCCAGGGTCAGCACGCCGGTCAGCTCACCGGCGGCGTTAACCACCGGCAGCCCGTGGCGGCGGTTTTTCGCCATCCACTCGGCCGCCTGCCCGACGGACATGGTCTCATTCAGCGTATCCGGACGGGTGCGCATCACCTCACCCACCGTTAATGCCGCCAGCACATCCACATCGCGCCCGCGGTCCAACCGAAAGCCGCGCCGCGCCAGCCCCATGGCATACACCGAATCGCGCTGGATGCGCTGCGATACCAGCAGGCTGACCGCCACCGCCAGCATCAGCGGCAGAATGATGCGGTAATCACCGGTCATTTCAAACAGAAGGAGCGCCGCAGTGAGCGGGGCATGCACGGCGCCCGCCAACACCGCCGCCATGCCCACCAGGGCAAAGGCCGCCGGGTGAATGGCCAGCGCCGGGAACAGCAGGTCGGCCAGGCTGCCGACCAGACCGCCCAGTGCCGCGCCGATGAACAACGACGGGGCAAATACGCCGCCAATGAATCCGCCACCGATGCTCACTGGAGTGAGAATTAACTTGGCGATGAGCAGGAAAAGCAGCAAAGGGATGGAAAACGAATGGGTGTTGAGGATGGCGCCAATGGTGGCGTACCCTACGCCAAAGATTTGCGGCAGGAAAAAACCCACCGCCCCCACCGCCAATCCGGCAATCGCCGGCTTGATCCAGCGCGGTGCCTTCCATGCTCCAAACAGGTCCTGAAAAACGTAGACCAGGCGCACATAGGCGGCTGAAACCGGTCCGGCCAGCACCCCCAGCACCAGATAGAGTGGCAGTTCCCAGGCCGAGTTAAAGGCGTACGCCGGAATTTGAAATGCCGGCTGCGTACCGGACACGGCTTGCGTCAGCACGGCCGAAGTGACGGCCGCCACCACAATCATGCCCGAGGCGCTGCCGCCGATCTCGCCCAAAACAATCTCCAGCGCAAAGAACACCCCGGCGATGGGAGCGTTAAAAGCCGCCGCGATTGCTGCGGCTGCGCCTGCCGCCACCAGCGTGGTCAAGCGTTCTTCAGGCAGACGAAAGACTTGCCCGAACATCGAGCCGATGCCCGCGCCGATCTGCACCGAAGGATCTTCCGGGCCGACCGATGCGCCGCTGCCGATGGAGAGGATCGCCGCCAGGGTTTTTACCGGCGTCTTCGAATAGCGCAGCCGCCCGCCGGAAATGGCCACCGATTGTAGGATGCCGGCCGTGCCGTGCAATTTTTCCTCGCCCACCCAGAAATGGACAATCAGCCCGACCACCAACCCGCCGAGCGCTGGGATGAGCACCAGCCACGCCGACCCGGCGGCTGGCGCTTCTCCAAATAGCCACCGAGTCAGATCATCAATGAGGCGTTTGAACAACCATATGCTGCCGCCGCTGAGCAGGCCGACCAGCACCGCCAAAACGCCCAGAAACAACGTGCGCGACGACGCCTGCCGCAAGGCAAGCGTGGTTTTTCGTGTGATATTTTTGATCCGCTGCATCAAATCCAATTCCGTGATTTCTCATTCCCTCTCGGGTACGGCGCTGCGAATGATTTTAACCACAATTCCGGCCGCCGTGGGGTCGGGGCAGCGCACGTATTCGGTCGTCACGCCGTCGGGGTCGATCTCTTTCTCAAAGGGCGTGCCCCGATAGCGCCAGGGCAGCGTTCCGCCGTAATCCAGCACGCGAATCATGCCGTTCAGGCTGTCCATCAGCCCCGGGCAGATCTGCCCGGCATCGTCCGGGTAACGGAAGCGGCTGCCCACCGTGTGACGGCAGCCGTACATCCAGGCGCAGATGCCCTCGTTGGCAAAATCGGGCCTGGAGCCGTCTGTGCGCGGCTCGCCGCCGTTACCCTGCACAATCTCCAGGCCAATCGTGTACTCCCGCATGACACCCTCCCTTTTAATTCGAAACCCACGCCGCAGGTTAGATTTTTTCGATCAGGCGCGCATAAAACCCGCAGGCGTCGAGAATCGCGCTCACCGCGCAGTTCTCGTTACGCATGTGCGCCAGCTTGTACTCGCCGGGGCCAAAACCGATGGTGGGGATGCCCATGCCCACCGGGGTGACGGCGTTGGTGCCAAAATCCCAGAAATCAAACGATTTTGGCGAGGCGCCAAACTGACCGGCATACGCCGCGATGCAGGCCTGAGTCAGCGCATGCTCGATATCAATCGCCCACGCCGCGTGAAACGGCGTGTAATGGATCGGCAGCCCCGTCCAACTGGTGCGCTGCAGCGTGCCCACCTGCCAGGTGGCGTTTTTGCCCTCCACCAGCCGGTCCATCTCCCGGCGAATGTCA
>DAOUGY010000258.1:0-4800 GCA_034428975.1 Anaerolineaceae bacterium
CAGCCGTTACTCGGTGTACACCGGCTTGCCGGGCGTGGTTGGGTACAACTGGCACCAGCGCCAGCAGCGCGGCGCGGTTGTGCCGGGCGATTGGGTGACCAACCGGGTGGCCGAAGTGGCCATGTTCTACACCACGGAAAACCTGGATGAGACGCGCGCCTTTTTAACGAAATACAACGTACGCTACATCATTGTGGGCCAGTTGGAGCGGGCGCATTATCCCGGCATGGGGATGGATAAATTTGAGCAGGGAAACGGCCTGTACTGGCAGGACGTTTATCGCGATGGCGAAACGGTGATCTATCAGGTTATGGACTGAGCCTGGGAGCGAGCGTATGGTGCTGTCATTTGTGTTGTGGTATCTGACATTGCTGCTGGTCGGGTGGCTGGCGTTCCCGCTGGCAGCCCGCTTCCTCTCCGGCCTGGCCGACCGCGGGTATGCGCTGGCGCGTCCGCTGGGTTTGCTGTTGTGGGGCTTCGTTTTCTGGCTGGCGGGGTCGTTGGGCCTGTGGCACAACGATGCCGGCGGGCAGATCACCGCGCTGCTGGGGATGGCGGCGTTGAGCGTGGTGGCCGGGCGCGGGCGCTGGATGGAATTGCGCGACTGGATTCAAAAGAACGCCCGCGTGCTGCTGTTGGAAGAAGCGCTGTTCCTGCTGGCCTTCACCCTGTGGACGGTGGTTCGCGCCGCCAACCCGGAAATTGCCGGTACCGAAAAACCGATGGAAATGGCCTTCATCAACGCCATTCTCCACTCGCCCACCTTCCCGCCGCACGACCCTTGGCTGTCGGGCTATGCCATCTCGTACTATTATTTCGGCTATGTCATCGTCGCCATGTTGGCGCGCTTCAGCGGCGCGCTGCCGTGGGTGGGATTCAACCTGGCGGTGGCCTCGTGGTTTGCGCTGACCGCGCTGGCGGCCTACGGCGTGGTCTATAGCCTGCTGAAACGCTGGACGCAGCGCCGCGGTGAGAATGGCGCGGCGCTTGGGGCGCTGTTGGCGCCGCTGTTCCTGCTGATTGTCTCCAACATCGAAGGGTTTCTGGAGCTGATCCACGCCCGCGGCTGGTTCTGGTCGCGCGCGGCGGACGGCACGTTGACCTCCGGATTCTGGAAATGGCTGAACATCTTGGAGCTGGATTCACCGCCGGTGGAGCCGTTTAGTTGGACGCCGGTGCGCCCGGGAGCCACGTTGTGGTGGCGCGGCTCACGCGTGCTCTCCGATTTCACCCTTTCCGGCGACCGGCTGGAAGTCATCGACGAGTTCCCCTTCTTCTCCTACCTCTTGGGCGATTTGCACCCGCACGTGCTGGCCATGCCGTTTGTGCTGCTGGCCATCGGGCTGGCGCTTAACCTGTACCTGACGGGGAATTTAAAGGATTTTCAGTTGATCAAGCCGTCCACCTGGCTGCGCCGCGCCGATTTCTGGCTGGCGGCGGTGGTGCTGGGCGGGTTGAGCTTCCTGAACACCTGGGATTTTCCGATCTATGTGGCCCTGTTCAGCGCAGCTTATGCGCTGCTGCGCTATGAGCGCCGCGGGTGGAGCACGGAACGCCTGTGGGATTTTGTTTCGATGGCGGCGGTTTTGGGTGTGACCGGCGGGTTGGTGTACCTGCCGTTTTACCTCGGTTTTGCCTCGCAGGCGGGTGGTATTCTACCCAGCCTGGAGTTTTCCACGCGCGGCGTGCATTTTTGGGTGATGTTCGCGCCGCTGCTGGCTCCCGTGCTGCTGTGGCTGGCCTGGCACTGGCGCGATGCGCGCGGCCGAACGAATCTGAAAAGTGGGTTGTTGTTTGGCCTGGCGGTGTTGGGCGTGCTGTTGGCGGTGATGTTGTTGTTGGGCTTCCTGGCTGTCAGTTTACCGGCTCTGGGCGGCTGGATGCAAACCTTGCCGGGCGGTGAGCAGAGCGCGCTGGCGGCAAGGCTGGTGGACGCGGGCAAACTGTTCCTGCAGGGCGCACACGGCGGCGCTTCGGCGGGTGAGGTATTTGCCGCCACCTTCTCGCGTCGTTTGCAGGCGCCGGGCACCGGGCTGACGCTGCTGGCCATGCTGGTGTTGGGCTGGGGCGGCTTGGCGGCATTGAGCCGGCGTGAAGCCGTCGAAAACCCGATCGAAAGCGAATCCGCGCCGGATGCCCCGCGCTCCGAAACCGGTTTTGTAATTCTGCTGGTGCTGGTTGGCGCGGCTCTGACGCTGGCCCCCGAATTTGTTTATCTGCGCGACCAGTTTGGCACGCGCATGAACACCATTTTCAAGTTCTACTTTCAGGCGTGGATTGTCTGGTCGCTGGCGGCAGGGTATGCCACGGCGGCATTGTGGCAGGCGTTGCGGCGCTGGACGGCGCTGGCATTTGGTGCGTTGATGGTCCTGCTGCTGGGCATGGGGCTGGCCTATCCGGCCCTTATGCTGCCGGATAAGACCAACAACTTCAAACCCGGCCAATGGACCCTGGACGGGCGAGCCTATTTATGGCAGGATGACGCGGCGATTGTGGATTGGCTGCGCACGGCCGAGCCTGGCGTGGTGGCCGAGGCCGTCGGTGGCAGCTATTCATCGCATGCACGGATTTCGACGTTCTCCGGCCAACCGACCGTGCTGGGCTGGGTGGGGCATGAATTGCAATGGCGCGGCGGCACCACCGAGATGGGTTCGCGCCAGAGCGATATTGAGCGGTTGTACACCACCGCGCAGTGGGTGGAAGCGGCGGAAATCTTGCGCATGTACCAGATCCGCTATGTGGTTGTGGGATCGCTGGAACGCAGCACGTATCGCGTCAATGACGCCAAATTTAAAGCCAACCTTTCGCCGGTGCTGACGACCGGATCGGGCGTTCTTTACGCCGTGCCGCTGGATGTGCTGGCGGAGACGGCCACGGTGCCATGAGGTGCGACGGATGAAGCTGAAACCCTGGACGATGGAAAGCTTGATATATGCCGCGCTGCTAGCGGCGGCGCTGGGCATTCGCCTGATTCACCTGGGCGGGGCCGGATTGACCGACCTGGAAGCCGTTCGAGCGCTGACCGCCTTGCAGATCAGTCAGGGCGGGGCTGCCGTCACCGGCGACCAACCGGGGTACACGGCGTTGACCACCGCAGTTTTCGTGCTGCTGGGCGCCGGCGATTTTCTGGCCCGATTCATTCCGGCGCTGCTGGGCAGCCTGATTGTGCTGGTTCCGGCGGCCTTCCGCGGCCTGTTGGGGCGGCGGGCAGCGCTGGTGTTGGGCTTGTTTCTGGCTTTTGAACCCGGCCTGCTGGCCGCGTCGCGCATGGCGGACGGGGCGGTGATGGCTGTGGTGATGCTGCCTTTGGCGTTGGCGGCGTATCGCGCTGGTAAACCGGCGTTGGCCGGTATTTGCGGCGCTCTGGCGCTGATGGCCGGTCCTTTGGTGTGGGAAGGATTGATCCTCTTTGGCCTGGCGGCCTGGTTGAGCGGATTGCGTCCACTGGCGCATGATTCCGAATCGTCCGGCAGCCCGGCGGATTGGAAACACTTGCTGCTCTGGCTGGCCGGTACGCTGGCCGTGGTGGGAAGCCTGTTCCTCACCCAACCGGCCAACCTGGGCGGGATTTTTAATGCACTGGTCAACTACGCCCGTGGGTGGACCCACGGATACACCCTTTCACCTTTGCTGCTGGGGCTGGCGCTGCTGGTGTATCAACCGCTGGGGCTGGCGCTGGGGCTGACCGGGGTGATTTCCGGTTTGCGCCGTAAAGACCCGGTGGACGCATTCCTCAGCCGCTGGTTGTTGGTGGCGTTGGTGCTGGTGCTGTTTTATCCGGGGCACGCATACACGGACTTGATCTGGGTGGTGCTGCCGCTGTGGGCGCTGGCATCCCGCCAATTGGCGCGCTGGATGATCCGGCCTGTGGCGGCGGGCGATCGCGCCCCGGCCTGGGGCCTGGCGGCGCTGGTGGTGATTCTGGGCGTGTTCATCTGGCTGAGCCTGGCCGGATTGGTGAGCAACACCAACTGGTTGGCCGGGGTGGAGGATAACGCCAACACGGTACGCATCTACTTCGCCCGCATTTTGATCGCCGTCGCGTTGATGATATTGACGGGCATACTCATCGGATGGGGTTGGAGTTATCGCGCCGCCGGTCGCGGGCTTGCGCTGGGTTGGGTGATTATGCTGGCCTTCTACAATTCCGGCGCAGGCGTGCAAGCTGCCGGGCTGGGGCGGCTGGCGCAAAACGAGTTGTGGCGCGCCGAACCAGCGGTGCAGGATGCCCGCCTGCTGGCGCGCACGCTGGATGACCTGGCCTTACGCAAGACCGGTCAACGGGCCATGCTGGACGTGTCGGTGGCGGGATTTGACCAACCGGCGCTGCGCTGGCTGCTGCGCGACACGCCCGCCGCAACGTTTGAGCCTGCCATTCCGCGGGTGGGCCAACCGGCCTTGCTGATCACACCGATGCAAACCGACCTTGGCTTGAGCGAAGCCTACCGCGGGCAAGATTTTCGCTGGCAGACACGCCCGTTGTGGATGGAATTGAGCGCGCGTGAGTGGCTGAACTGGCTGCTTTTCCGCGAAGCGCGAAGTGAAACGGTGACTCTGATGCTGTGGGCACGCATGGATATGTTCCCCGGCAGCGCGCCGGCGGCCCAACCCTGATGATCAAAAACCGTTTTTCCCACTTGGGAAGAACGTTATCCTAAACCAGACTGGAAAGTAAAATGACCAAGCCTGAAACCATTGCTATTGACGGGCCGGCTGCATCGGGAAAATCGACGCTGGCGCAGATTCTTGCCGATCGTTTGGGGTACCTGTACCTGGACACGGGCGTGATGTACCGTGCCG
>DAOUGY010000259.1:0-3567 GCA_034428975.1 Anaerolineaceae bacterium
TTTGCTATAATGGGTGCATCGCTTTGGATGCACCCATTTTCGTAGGCGCAACCGGTGGATCCTGCACGACAAGGGAGGCTGGCATGGATTTCGATTCGTATCGTATTCGACCCAAGCAGAAAATTGACCTGAAAAGCTGGGATACCGCCCCGGACGGTTGGAAAGGCAGCGAAAAGGCGGTGGACGAACTGGCCAAATTGACCGCCAGGCTGGAAGAACTGCAGGAATTGCTGTATTGTGAAAGCAAGCGCCGGGTGCTGGTGGTGCTGCAGGGCATGGATACCAGCGGCAAAGACGGCGTAATTCGCAAAGTGTTCGAAGGCGTCAACCCGCAAGGTGTGCGCGTAGCCAGCTTTAAGGTGCCCACGCCGGTGGAAATGGCGCATGATTACCTGTGGCGCGTGCATGCTCAAACGCCCGGCAAAGGCGAAATGGTGATATTCAATCGCAGCCACTATGAGGACGTGCTGGTGGTGCGCGTGCACAGCCTGGTGCCGGATGAGGTTTGGAAGAAGCGCTACGATCAGATCAACGAGTTTGAGCGGCTGCTGGTGGATGAGGGCACGACCGTACTCAAATTCTTCCTGCACATCAGCAAGGATGAACAGAAAGGGCGCTTGCTGGAGCGCATTGAAACCCCCGAGAAGAACTGGAAGTTCAATCCTGGCGATCTGGATGAGCGCAAATTGTGGGACCAGTACAGCGAGGCCTACGAGGACGTGCTGAATAAAACCAGCACGGATTGGGCGCCGTGGTACATTGTGCCCGCGGATAAGAAGTGGTTCCGAAATGTGCTGATTTCGTCCATCCTGGTCGATACCCTCAAGGGGTTTAACATGAAATACCCGGTCCCCAAGGAGGACCTGAGCCCCTATGCCGCGCGCCTGCGCGCAGGCGAGTGACGTTAATCCTCCAGGCGGGGTTGCTCCCGCCTGGATTTTTTATCGTATCCAACGCTACTAGGAGAATGAATGCACGATCTTCCCCTGTTGATTAATATTACCCTGGCGCTGGTGGTGGCGTTTTTTGGCGGCGCGCTGGCGCGGCGCATGGGCCTGCCGACCATTGCCGGCTATTTGCTGGCGGGCATTGTCATTGGGCCGTTCACGCCCGGTTTTGTGGGCGATGTGGAAACCATCCAGCAGTTGGCCGAGCTGGGCGTCATCTTTCTGATGTTTGGCGTGGGCCTGCATTTTTCATTCGGTGACCTGTGGAAGGTGCGCGATATTGCCATCCCCGGCGCGTTGATTCAAACCCTGTTGGCCACGCTGATCGGTTTTGGCATCACGCGCCTGTGGAGCTGGTCGGCCTCGGCCGGCGTGGTGCTGGGCCTGTCCATTTCGGTGGCCAGCACGGTGGTGCTGCTGCGTAATCTGATGGACCGCTCGCTGCTGAACACCAGCCACGGGCAGGCGGCGGTCGGCTGGCTGGTGATGGAAGACATCCTCTCGGTGCTCATCCTGGTGCTTATGCCGGCGCTGGTCTCGGGCTCGGGTGGATTTGACTGGCTCAACCTGGGCCTGACGCTACTGAAGGCCGCCGCCTTCACCGTGTTGATGTTCTTTGTCGGCGCGCGCGTCATCCCCTGGGTGCTGGATCGCATTGCCTTCACTCGCTCGCGCGAGTTGTTCATTCTGGCCATTCTGGCGGTGACGCTGGGCACGGCGCTGGGCGCGGCGGAGTGGTTCGGCGTGTCGCTGGCGCTGGGGGCCTTCATGGCCGGCGCCATTGTCAGCCAGTCGCGCCTGAGCCATCAGGTCGGCGCGGATATCCTGCCCTTCCGCGAGGCGTTCTCGGTGCTGTTCTTCGTCTCGGTGGGCA
Source organism: Anaerolineaceae bacterium (assembly GCA_034428975.1). GTDB lineage: Bacteria > Chloroflexota > Anaerolineae > Anaerolineales > Anaerolineaceae > DAOUGY01. Next base: position 1,822 of record DAOUGY010000259.1, read on the forward strand.
TGCTGGTCAATCCGCGCTTCTTGTGGGACAACCTGGGGCAGGTGGTGATCATCACCCTGTTGATTGTGGTGGGCAAGGCATTGATCGTGTTGTCGATGGGCCTGTTCTTCCCCCGTCCGGCGCGCACATTTTTGGTGGTGGCCGTGGGCCTCAGTCAAATTGGCGAGTTCTCGTTCATTTTGGGGCAGGGCGGTATGGCACTGGGGTTGATGGACGGCAATCAATATTCACTGCTGCTGGCGGGGTCGCTGTTGTCGATTGTCATCAATCCGTTTTTATTTCGTTTTTTGCCGACCATGGAACGGTTCTTACAGCGCTTGCGGCCGTTCTGGAAACGTTTGGACTTCTCCACTCCCTTGCGGCAGGTGGACCCGGAACAGCTCCATCAGCATGTGGTCATCATCGGCTACGGGCGCATTGGCAAACATCTGGTGGATGTGCTGGATTTGTTGAAAATTCCGCAACTGGTGATTGAATCGGATGCGGAGCGCATTGAACTGGCCAATGCGCGCAAGATTGCCTGCCTGTACGGGGACGCGGCCAATTCGGAGGTGATCACATATGCCGCGCTGGACAAGGCACGCGCGCTGGTGTGCACCACACCGGAGGAGGCCACCACTGCGATGGTGATTCATGCGGCAAAGGCCATCAACCCGGCGCTGCCGGTTGTGGCGCGCGCCGCCAGCGAGGAAGGCGTCAGCCTGCTGGCGGAACTGGGCGCCACGCATACAGTGCTGCCTGAGCTGGAAGGCGGCATGGAAATGGTGCTGCACACGCTGCTGGAACTGGGTTTTCCGCTGCGGGAAGTGTATGAATATGTGGACAGTGTGCGCCGCGACCGCTATAACACGACCATCAGCAGCGCGGAGGAATATCGCTCGCTGCGCCGCCTGCAGCGCGCCGTGGACCATCTGGAGATCACCTGGCTGCCGCTAGAGGGCACCAGCCCGCTGGTCGGGCAAAACCTGGCGCAGACCAATATTCGCTCGCGCACCGGCGCTTCGGTGGTGGCGATCATCCGCGGCGGGCAGGTGATGGCCAATCCCAAATCGATGACGGTGTTCGAGGCGGGCGACAGCATCGGTGTGATCGGCGATGCCGAGCAAATTGCCGCGGCAAAGGGGATGCTGGAATTGCGCGACCCCGAATTGGATTCATCCCTGGTTTAAGAACGGATCGTCGAGTGAGTCCGGCGTTGAATCGCTGCCTTCATGCCCGGATAAGGATGCAGGCGCGCGCTTTTGGTTTTGGACTTGGAAGCTGCCTTCGTTGAAACCAATGGGATAATCGGAAGCTTATTTTGCTTCACCGGAGATCGATTCGTTTACCCGGGTCCCCCCGTGCCCTCGTGTTGGCCGGTGCAGGGCACGGGGGCAACGGTCGTTTTGCGGTTTGATTCACCCTCCCTGTGCCCGTACGAAGAAGGGTCTGGCGACAGGCACAGCCCAAACACCAAACCCCGTGCCCTTGTGTTGATCGGAGCAGGGCACGGGGTTTCAGCGATTTACGGCTGCGGCGTTATACGGTCTGTTGGAGGGCGGCTTTGACACGCTGCAGGCGCTGCGCGGCCTGTTCGGCAACGGCTTGCAACCCCGGCGCCTGCACCACCCCCAGCATGGCATTGGGATTGACCAGAGCCACCTCGCATACTCCGTCTTCCAACTGGCGCAGGGTCACATTGCAGGGTAGCAGCAGGCCCACTTCCGGCGCGGCGGTCAATGCCTGGTGCGCCAGGGGCGGGTTGCA
>DAOUGY010000260.1:0-7180 GCA_034428975.1 Anaerolineaceae bacterium
TGCACCCCGGGTGCTGATTGCCAACTCGAACCTGGTGCCGCACTGGGCCACGCAGGAGTATTTCGACGAGCTGGCGCGCAAAGGGCTGATCATGTACGGCCAGATGACGGCCGGATCGTGGATCTACATCGGCACGCAGGGCATTTTGCAGGGCACCTACGAGACGCTGGCGTCGCTGGCCACGCAACACGGCTGGCCTTCGCTGCGTGGAAAATTTGTGCTGACTGCCGGGCTGGGCGGTATGGGAGGGGCGCAGCCGCTGGCCATCACGATGAATGAGGGCGTGGGGCTGGTGGTGGAAGTTGACCCGCAGCGCGCGCAGCGCCGCCTGGAACACCGCTACGTGGACATGATTGTGGACAACCTGGAAGAGGCCATGACACTGGTGGAGGAAGCCCGCGACCAGCAGATTCCGCGCTCGATTGCGCTGATTGGCAACGCCGCGGAGATTTACCCCGAACTGGCCATGCGCGGCGTCATCCCGGATGTGGTCACCGACCAGACGCCGGCGCACGATGTGCTGTTCTACGTGCCGACCGGCCTTTCGGTGGAGCAGGCCGTCGGGCTGCGCAAGAGCGACCCGCGCGAGTACGAGCGGCGCTCGCTGGATTCGATGTCGCGCCATGTGCAGGCCATGCTGGAATTCCAGCGGCGCGGCGCCGAGGTGTTTGATTACGGCAACAACCTGCGTCAGCGCGCGTTCGATCACGGTGTACTGGATGCATTCAATTTCCCAGGCTTTGTACCGGCTTACATCCGCCCGCTGTTCTGCGAGGGCAAGGGGCCATTTCGCTGGGTGGCGCTGTCGGGCGATCCCGAGGACATTTACCGTACCGATGAAGCGGTGATGGAGCTGTTCCCGGAGGATGCGCACCTGCATCGCTGGTTGAAGATGGCGCGTGAACGCATTCACTTCCAGGGGCTGCCTTCGCGCATTTGCTGGCTGGGCTACGGCGAACGCGCCCGCGCCGGCCTGAAATTCAACGAGCTGGTGGCCAGGGGCATCGTCAAGGCGCCGATTGTGATCGGCCGCGACCACCTGGATTGCGGCTCGGTGGCCTCACCCAACCGCGAGACGGAAGGCATGCGCGACGGCAGCGATGCGATCAGCGACTGGCCGATTTTGAACGCGCTGATCAATGCCTCAGGCGGGGCTACCTGGGTATCGTTCCATCACGGCGGCGGTGTGGGCATCGGCTTCAGCCAGCATGCCGGCATGGTGATTGTGGCCGACGGTACGCCCGAAGCGGCGCGCCGCCTGGAGCGCGTGCTGACCACCGATCCGGGGATGGGCGTTGTGCGCCATGTGGACGCGGGCTACGAAGAAGCGGTGGCCGCAGCGCGGCGCGGCGGGGTCAAGATCCCGATGATGAAGGGGTAAACGTTGGAAAATCGCCGGCCGCTGTATTTTTTGCTGAGCATTCTGGTGGGCGTTGGCCTGGGGTTGTTGATCGGCTGGGTGTTGTACCCGCTGCAGTTTGCCGAAACGACCGCCGACTCGCTCAGCGCCGACTATAAGGCCGATTACACGCTGATGGTGGCCGAAGTCTACCAGACGGACAACGATCCGGGGCTGGCTGCCGTGCGCCTGGCGCCGCTGGGAGACCAGCCGCTGCGTACGGTGCAGGAGGCGATTGTTACCGGGCAGGATTTGGGGTTTGCCCGGCGCGATATGGAATTGATGGCGCAATTGCTGCAAGCGCTGCAAGTGATGCAGCAGGGAGGCGCGCCGTGAACGAAAAACGCGGTTCGCTGTACCTGTTGACCGGTCTGATCATTGGATTGGCGCTGGGACTGGCTTATGCCTGGTTCATTCGCCCGGTGCAACTGGTGAACACCGCGCCGGCGGCGCTGTCGCCGGCGGAGAAGGATCGATACCGGGTAATGATCGCGCGGGCGTACCTGGCCAGCGGTGATCTGGGCCGGGCGAGCGAGCGGCTGAATTTGCTGCAGGACGGCGACCCGGTCGCCGCGCTGGCCGATACGGCGCAGCGGTTGTTGACCGAAGCCGGGCGCGCCGAGGATGCCCGCGCGTTGACCGAGTTTGAGGCGGCCCTGGCGCGCCTGCCGCAACCGATGCCGGAAGCGGTGACGGTGACGCCGCTTGACCCGGCGCAGACGCCAAGCGGGGCGGCAACGCTGGACCCCGGACAGGCGGTGCGCACGCCCACGCCGCAACCCACGGCGGCAGCAAGCGCAACGCCGCGCCCCAGCGCCACACCGGCGCCCACGCAGGGTCCGCCGTTTGCGCTTTCGGACCGGCGCGAGATCTGCGATGGCTCGCAGCCGGGCGGGTTGTTGCAGGTGCAGGTGCTGGATGGAGCCGGCAAGCCGGTGGCCGGCGCGCGTATCAGCGTGGTGTGGGACGGCGGCGAGGATGTGTTCTTCACCGGTCTGTATCCGGAGATCAACGCCGGGTATGCCGACTTTGAGGCGCTGGCCGGGGTGACGTATACGCTGCGGGTGGGCGAAAGCGGGCAGCCGGAGAGCGGTCTGCGCCTGCCGGATTGCGACGGGCAGCCCGGCACGCTTTGGTTGGAATTTACGCAGCCGTAGGGGACGGGGTTTCCACGGATGGTATTGGGGCGCGGCTTGACCGCCTGAAAAAAAAGACACCTGAACAAGAAAAATCCCCGCGCGCCGCGCGGGGATTTTATGAGTCGATTGCAGCCGGGTCACGGCATGGGGTTCTGGGCGTCCCAATCGTTGCCGAGGATGACGACAATGTCGGCGGGGATGTTGGGATCGGGGTCAAAATAGTTGATGCGCGACGAAGGCACGTTCATTTGCGCGGCCAGGTAGCTGAGCGTAAAGGATTTGTACCCGTAGAAGTTGATCACCGTGTTGGCGTAGACCTGGTCGGCGTTGTTCTCGCCCACAATTTGCAGGCCCTGCCCGGCAAAGTAGCTGTTGGTGCGGCTGGCAAGACCCTCGGTGGTGGTGCCGTTGAGGATCATGATGCGCGCTTTTTCCTGCTGCGCCAGGGTCAAGGGATCGGACGTGCCCAGGGCCGCGGGGCTGACCGCGCCGCCCGACGTGAAGATCGAATCGCGGATGACGCGGATCTTATCGGGGATGGGAATGAGCACCGATTGGCCGTCGACCATGTCCATGATGGTGGCGTCATAGCCGATGACGGCTTTTTGGATGTTCTTGACATCCACGCCCAACGCCAGCATGCCCAACTGCAGGGCCTGATCGAGCGACAGGTTGGTGCGAATGCCCGACGAAAGCTCCGAATACAGCTTGGGGGCTTTGGCGATCAGGGTAGGCATCTGATTGAGGTCGAGGATGCGGTCGCGGACGGCCATGATGACCTGCTGCTGACGGTTGGCGCGATCTACGTCGCCGCCCTCGGTGTAGCGCGCGCGGGCATACGCCAGCGCCAGATCACCGTTGAGGGTGTAGGTTTGGCCGCCCTTCAGGTATTCGTCTTTGTTGGTGCCGTAAATGCCGATCTTCATATCCTCGGCCACACTAATTTTCACACCGCCAATTTCATCGATGAAGCGGGTGAAGGCCGAGAAATCGATCTGGGCGTAGAAATGCACCGGAACGCCCAGGAAGGCCTGCACGGCTTCGATGGCCATGCCGGGGCCGCCGCCGGGCATTTTGTAGCTTTCGCCCAGGAAGTAGGCGGTGTTGATTTTGCCGTAATCAAAGCCGGGGATGTTCACCCACATGTCGCGCGGGATGGAGAGCATGCCGGCGGTGCCGGTCACGGGGTCCAGGGTGAAGAGGATCATCGTGTCGGTGCGCGGCACGTCACCGGCGACGTAATCGCGGTAATCGAGGCCCATGATGAGCACATTGACGCGGGTCTTCCCGTCCCAGGGTTTGGCCGCCGGGCCTTCCACAGGTTGCAGGGGCACGCTGGGGTCGACGGTGCTTTCGCTGCCGCCGGCGTTTCCGCTGCTCTCGCCGCCGACGGGCGCGCCAGGCAGGTCGGTCATCGACCAGTTGGCCACCACGTTACGGATGACGACAAAAGCGGTGACAGCGGTGGCGAGGGCCAACACGCCGAAAACGACCAGCAAAATGACCGACGCGCGGCTGAGCGGCGCGTTTTTTTGCTTTACATAACGATGTTGATTTGTGCTCATAGGCCTATTTTAACCGTTTCGAAGCGCGGATCTGGATGGGTATGCAAGGAAAGTTGCAAGAATAGGGCCAGACAGAACGCGCATTCAATGGCTGTTTGGATTTATTCAACGTCCGGCGGAGGGACGGGCAACTGATCGGCGGCGGTGTTGATCCACTTGCTGCCTTCGTCGATGAGCATGACGGGGATGTCATCCACGATGGGGTATTTGCGGCCGCAATCGGCACAGACCAGCCAGGTCTCTTTGACCAGCGTCAATTGTCCTTTGTCGTCCCGAACACAAGCCGGGCAGCGTAATATTTCAAGTAAATCCGGGCTCACCATGGCTCCTCCGAAGGATTGGATGCCGGCGGTTTGCATTCCCCGGCAAACGAATTGGGGGTGGCGGACGAATTGTTCAAACCGCCAACCATGAATTGTATCACATCCGTCGCGGTCATCCGTTGTTCTTATCGGGGGTGGGCACATCGGTGCCGGGCCCATATTCAAACACGTCCTTCCACGGCAGGTAGTGGGTGAAGAAGCTGTCTTGAATATACACGGCGCCGTTGCGATAGACCGTGCGGTCGACGGTGATGTCGGCGCCCTCGGCGGCCCAATCCACCTGTTTAATTTCGTCCTTTTGCAGCTCGGGGTTGAGGCGATATTCGGGATCGGGGGCCGGCACGCGGTTGACCGGGCCGGTGGTGGTCATTTCCACGCTGCGTCCGTCGGCCGTGGAATAGAACTTCCAGGTGAGCGAACCGGCGCGCGGGTTGACGTAGGTTTCCATCAGCAGCCAGTAGGGCGTATCGTTGACAAATTTGAAATCGACGATGGGCACGAAGACGGTGGCGTCCAGACCGGCAAGTTGTTCGGAATGGCCGGCGCTGTTCTGCTCGTAGTAGCCCACACGGTAAGCATGCGCATGACGTTCGACGATGGGAAAACCGGCGAAGAAAGCCGCGCGGAAGAGCGTGGTGCTGACCTGGCACACCCCGCCGCCCACGCCTTTGATGGTCTGGTCGCCCAGGATGATGAGCGCTTCGGCGTAGCCGTTATCAAGGCTGATATCGCCCAGGGCATTGGCCATGGAGAATGTTTCGCCGGGCGCCACCAGCAGGCCGTGGAACTTGGCGGCGGCGGCGGTGATGTTTTGAATGCGCGCCGGGCCGGAACCGCGGAAGTACGAGGTTTCGGCGTGCACCAGTTCGCGGATGCCCAGCTCCTCGCCGGTGCGCGAATTGGTGATCTGCGGATCGGTGAAGACGAACTGGAGCGCGACGGTGTGATCGCCCTTGGCCAGATGGTCGTTGATGCTGCGCAGGCTGGCATCCACATCCAGCGCGCGGCCAATCACGGCCGGCTGAATGACTTCCAACTGGCGGGTATCATCGTTGAAGATAAAGCGCGCGTTTTGCGGGCTGAGCTTGAGGTCCGGCGCCAGACGGGAGAGATATTCGACCATTGAGGCGGAATTGAGCCCGACCTGATAGCGCCAGGCGTCGCCATCCTGCACGCGGGAGATGGTCAGCAGGCTGGCCAGAGTGTTGCGATCCAGCGTCCAGGGGCCGGCAGAATCGGGCTGACCGTCGGGTAGGCTGAGCTCTAACGGCTCGGACAGGATCTTGCGCGCAATGTCGGCCTGTTCGGAAGCATCCAGAATGGCCGGCGGCTGCTGCACCACCTGCAAGGGGAGGATGGCATCGCGCATGGCCTCCAGCTCGGGGCGCAGCAGGGCCAGGGTGGCGTACACATCCACGTAGCGGCCCTCTTTGCCGGGCTGGACGAGCACATCGGTGCCCTCGATCTTCAGGCTGGCTTCCACGGCGGGCAGGTCGATCTGGCCGGCCAGCGTGGTGAGGTACTGGTAGGCCAGACTCTCGTCGTAGCGTACCACCGGGGCCAGGCTCTGGCCGTTGGGCAGGGGACGGAACTGCGCCAGCAGGTTGGCGAACAAACCGCCCTGCCGGCCAAGCCGGTAGGCGGCATCGGCACTGGCCTGCGGGTCGAGCGAGAGGCCAAGTTCGGCGGGGGTGGCCATCCAGGCGTTGTCGCCGTACTGGAGGAGGATGCGACCCTGCAGCGGGTAAGCCAGCTCGCGGGTCAGTTTGAGGGCGGCCTCGCCGGTGGACAGGCCGGAGACATCGACGTTGGCCACGCGCACGCCGGGGAATACGCGCCCGGCGAACCAGAGCTGATAACCGAAGGTGGTCAGCAGCAGCGCGGTGCTAAAGAGGATCAGGCCCAGCAGCAGCGCGGTGACGACCTGTTCAAGCACAGGGCGCGGCGGGCGTTGCGGCCGGACGGAAGCGGGATAAGAAGCCATTGTACGCATATTGGTTTAATTATACCCTTGCGAGTCAAATCTGGATGAGACGGGGCAATAAAGCGGCGGTGGGGGGCCGCAAATGCCTTATTATGAAGGCAGCGGAGCCTGCCTTGAGACCGGTTGGGCATAAGACGCCGGCGTGGAGGGCAAAGTTCCCCGGGAAAAAGATTGTCAGACCAATTTTCAAAATTGCCCACCAAATCCCTTGACAGGCGGAATATAGCGCGTATAATACCGCCTTGCGCGTTGAGAAACGCAAAAAAATGATCTCGCTCGAGAGAGCAGATCCCTAAAAAAAGAAAAGTGTCACTTCCCTCCCCAGGGGCTCCAGGCAAGACCGGAGCGGCTCGCGAAAAAAAAGATCTCGAAAAGAGATCGAAAATAAAGCGAGAAAAACCCTTGACAAGCTGAAATGGACCGAGTAAAATAAAGGTCCTGAAAGTGTGAACGGAACGATTTCGCGAAAGCAAATCGGTAACAACCGGAAACAAGCAGCTTGGGGACCAGGCGCTACATAACATCGCTGATGAGAGCCGATGTTGACCTGAAAAACGGAAAACATCGGTTTATTTGTCGGTCGAAAAGGCCTTGACAAAAAACAGAAGCGCGTGTAAAATCTGGCCCTCGGAAATGACGGAACCTTAACAACTGAAGAGTGATAGGAAGAATTGCCCTGTCGTTCTAAATCCGCAAAACGAAACACCTGAAAAGGTGAAACAAATTTAGCGGAGAGTTTGATCCTGGCTCAGGATGAACGCTGGCGGCGT
>DAOUGY010000261.1:0-4896 GCA_034428975.1 Anaerolineaceae bacterium
GGCCTTTTGCGATCATCCAATCCAAACCTTTGCGCACGGTGATGTCGCGCTGTGCGGTGGCGGCGGCCAGTTCGGGCAGATGAATCACACCCTGATCGACGCGCAGGGCGTGGCGCACCAGGCCTATCAGGCGGGCAAGGAACTCGCCGGATTGGTCGGCGCCGGGCGGAACGGCGAAAAGCGCCACACAGCGCGGGCGAACGGCATGCAGCACTTCATGCAGTTCCAGCGGGCCGGGCGGGGGCGTCCAGATGGCCAGGCAGTCGCCAGGGAGCAAACCGGTGCGTGTGCGGTAAGATTGGTCAGGATGGTTGCCGCCTTCGGCCCAGATCTGAACCGGCTGCATGGCACTCAAATGAAGCAAAGCCGGGGCAGGGTCCACTTCGGCGCGGAAGTCGAGCACCTCGACCTGCGGCACGGGAATCTCCACGGCGACGGATTCAGGCAGCGGGCGGGCGTTGATCCAGACCAGTTGAAGCCCGGTCTGCCCGCGGAAGTTATTGGCATGGATGTTACAGGCCAGGTCAAATCGGCCTTCGGGAAGGGGCGCGCCGGCTCCCGACCACCACAACACCGCCTGTTGTCGGCCGCTTTCGTCTTCCACGATCAGGCGAAGATGTTCACCGCTGCGCCCCAGCAGGGTGGTACTGCGCAGGGTGAGATTGCGCAACGCGTATACCAGCGCGAGGTTCCCAGCGCCAAAGGGCGCCAGGCGATCCACATCGGCGACCCAGTCCAGTGAGAGATCGGCCAGTGAAATTTCAGCATCGAGGCGGATCTCCAACACGGGCGGTTTACCGTCCAGCATAGCGTGAACGGTGCGCGCCAGGCGGCGGCGAAATTCGGGGATCTTTTCGGCAGGCAGCGAAAGGCCGGCTGCCATGGGGTGGCCGCCGAAACCGAGCAGCAGATCGTGCTGGGCGGCGATGGCCTGGGTGATGTGTACGCCCTCCAGCGATCGGGCCGACCCGCGCGCCGGCTCACCCGGTGGGGTGGTGAGCAGAATGGCGGGCCGGTGATACAGGTCCACCAAACGGCTGGCAACGATGCCGTTCACCCCGCCCGGCCATTGCGGGTGGGCCAACACCAGCACAGGATCGTTCAGCAGGCTGGGGTCGCGCGCGATTTGATCCTGAGCGGCGCGGAATACCTGGTCGCACAGCAGCTTGCGCCGGGCATTCAACCCTTCCAGGCGGGCGGCGGTGGTGCGCACGGTTTCGAGATCATCGCTGGTAAAGAAATCCACAATCGGGTTGGCGTCATCCAGGCGACCCAGGGCATTGAGGCGCGGGGCGAGCGCAAAGCCGATGTTTTCCTCGGTCAGGTTGGCCGGGTTGACGTCGGCGTTTTGCAGGAGGGTGTGAATGGCCAACCGGGGGCGGGCGCGCATATGCTCCAGACCCAGCTGAACCAGATAACGCGCGTCGCCGGTCAATTCGGCCACATCGGCCACCAAACCGAGCGCGACGAGATCGAGGAATTCGTCCAAGTCGGTTTGCCGACCGCGGCGTGTGAACAGTTCTTCGATCAGTTTGTAGGCAGCACCCACACCGGAAAGCGTGCGCAATGGGTGGCCGGGCGGCAGGCGCTGCGGATTAACCACCGCGTGGGCGGTGGGCAGTGTTTCGCCCAGGGTGTGATGATCGGTAATGAGCGTGTCCACGCCACGGTTTTTCGCATAGTCAACAGCGTCATGGGCGGTGATGCCTGTGTCGCAGGTGAGCAGCAATTGAACGCCGGAATCGAGAAAGGTTTGCAAACCGGGCAGGTTGATGCCGTGCGATTCGGTGGCGCGCACGGGAATGTGAAAACGAACCTTCCCGCCCAGGCGGCGAAGAGCGGAGACCAGCAGGGTGGTGGAAGTCTGCCCGTCGACATCGAAATCTCCCCACACGCCAATTTGCTCATCCCTTTGAAGGGCGTGATCCAGGCGGTCGGCAGCCCGGTGCAGGTCGGGCAGATCGCCGGCGGGAGCAGGCGTGTAACGTGATTTGTCCAGGAAGGCCAGCGCGGCATGGGGTGTGCGAATCCCGCGGCGGTACAGGGTTTCGGCCACCAGCGGATGCCCGCCGACCGCCGCGCTCAACTCGGCGGGCACTTCCACCGGTTGCGGCTCGATCCATTGGATTTCGTGGGGGGTGTTCTTCATGGTTAGAACTCGATCTCGGCAATCTGGTCAAAATCCAGATTTATGGGCTCGTTTCCCAGACTGTCGGCGTCGTCCAGTTCGTCCCATGCCCCGGCCACCACGCCACGGGCGCACAGCGAGCGGTAATTGCAGAAGCGGCAGCGTTTTTCGTCTTCGGTGAGCGGGAAGGTGGAATCACCCAGGGCCTGGATTTCGTGCACCAAATTGGTCAGATAACGTTCATCGGTGGCGAGGGTATCGGCGTCGGGTCGAAAAATTTCGGGCTGGTCGGGATATTCGGGGAACCAGTAGATCATTTCGATCTGACCCGGCTGCAGAGCGGAGCCGCCAGTGAGGACAGCGGATGCCTTTTGCAGCAACAGCGGGTACAGACGGGTTTGCACGCGAGCGCCCAGCACGGCGCGCTGCGGTCGTTTGCGGGTGGTTTTCCAGTCGATGATGCGCGCGCCGCCTTCGGGTGTTAACACGACGAGATCGTATTTGGCCAGCAGACGGAAACCGGCAAAGGGCGCGGACAGCAGGTATTCGATGCGTGGGTTGGGAGGGATGAGCGGCGGGGCGAAGCGCAGGTAATTGCGCCACCAACGCAGCAAATCGGGGTCGGAGATCTGGTTTTCCAGCGCGTCCAGCGGTACGCCGGCCTGATGGCGCTGAACCATCTGGTGGAAGCGGTAGCCCAGTTCAATGTGACGCTCGTGCTCCAAAACCGGCTCGGTTTGCAAAGCCGGCCAGGCCAGGCGCAGTACATGGCGCAGTTGAAAACGACGCGGGCAGTCCACAAAATCCTGCAGGTTATTCTGGCTGAAGCGGAAATCAATCGGCAGCGGCATGGCGTTTCTCCCGATAGGCTTGCAATTCCACCAGCGGCAGGGCAGCCTGACTGTCGCCGCGCTGACCGGTGTTGGCCGTGATGATCAGTTCCTGTTTGGCACGGGTGATACCCACATAAAGCAGGCGCAAGTGCTCCGCACAATAGTCGATGCGCGCGGCGCGTGTGGCCGCGCCTTCTTCGGCGTACATGCCGACCGGATCGCGTGTGAGCACGGCTTTCAGGCGCTGCAGCGCTTCGGCCTCAAGGTTGAGATGGTCGCGCACAAACCATTTTTCCGATTGATATGAATCATACGGCTGGGCAGAGGGGAAGTCGTAGTTGTTGACCGACAGCAGATAGACACGGTCCCATTCCAACCCTTTGGCTTTGTGCATGGTAGCCACCACCACTTTGCCGCGGTGCTGGTCGGGATCAAAGCCAGTGTCATCACTGGAGAAGCCGATGAACTTGCGCTCATTGCGTGCAATCGCCTCCAGCTCCAGTGAAAAATCGGGCAACTGCCAGTCGGGGTGGTTGATGGCGGCGCGTTCCAACAGCAGGGCCAGTTTGTGCGCCAGAGCCAGGTCGGCGGGATCGGCAAACAAGTCCTGCGCAAGGGTGAGCAGCAACTGATCGATGGGCAACAGCGCGGCAGCCTGCCAGGTGCGGATGCGCGCGCGAAAATCGGCCAGTAGGGCCAGCGCCGCGGGCGGAGCGGCGGCTTTGCGCACCTGATCTTCCAGCCAGTCGTTGCCCGGCAGGGGATACAGGTATTCCTCCAACCGTTCGCAGCGGCGAAGCAGGGTGGCGGCAAGCTGCGCCGCTTCGCGCGTTTCCAGGGAATCCGATCCGGCGGTGATCAGGCGGAAGGCACCGGCGAGGCGCGAGGTGTTGGCCGGGTCGGCCAGGGCGCGTAGAACGGTGGACAGCAGGTCCGTGGCATGGCGGGTATCGGCGCTGCTGCGCAGCAATTCCACCACCTCGATGTTACGCGCTTTGAGCGCATCCACAATCTGCGAGCCGCGCTCGTTGCGTGGGGCGAGCACAGCCACGGTTCGATCTGTATGGCCGGGCAGCCAGCGCGTCAGGGAATTGACCACATCGGTGATTTCTTGATCGGGCGAGATCGGTTTACGAAGGATGAAGATGCTGCTGTCCAGATCTGGCGGGTTCGGCTGCGGGTCGTCAATGGCGGTGGGACGAATGAACGGTTCCACCAGGGCGTCGCGCAGATCAGGCACGGGGTGCGAGCGGTTGGTCCAGCGGATGAGCTGATTGGCCAGGTCGATGATGACGGGGGCGGAGCGGCCGGAGGTATCGAGTTTGGGGGTTTGAACGTCCGGCTCCCGCATGAAGTTGCGCAGGAAGCGCGGGCTGGCGGTGGTGAAGGTTTCGAAAATAGCCTGATTGGGATCGCCGACGCGCACCCAGTTGCCATTCTCGCCGGCCAGCGCGCGCAAGATGCATTCCTGCAGGCGCGAGCTGTCCTGGGCTTCGTCTTCGAGGATGAACGGCCAGCGGCGCTGCAGGCGGGCAAGATACTCGGCGTCGGTGCTGACAGCCTGCAAGGCCAGGCGGATCAGGTCGTCAAAATCCACGGCGCTGCGGTAATTGAGCGAACGTTGGTAATCGAAATAGATATCACAGCCCATTTGCAGCAGGGGATCGGGCAAGCCAGACTCCGACAGGCGTTCGCGTACGTCCAGCGGCGTGGCTTGCAGGTCCTTGGCCGTGCGGATGAAGCTGTTGCCAATGGATTTAACCAGCTCGATCCATTTCTTTTTCAAACCACCGGCTTGTGTTGGGGAAATGTCCGGGCTTAGGTTGTACTCGATGAACTCCGGGTGGGCATTCAGCCAGGCTTCGGCCACCGAGCTGAGCATCTGGTCGGCGTCGCGCTCATCCACAATCGAGAACTGGTCGGAAAGTCCCACCA
>DAOUGY010000262.1:0-3121 GCA_034428975.1 Anaerolineaceae bacterium
GATCGCAATACCCCGCGCCGTAGACAAGGAGGGACTACGATTGATTGGGAAGCTGTCAAAACGTGGATTCGCAGGCTCTTGCCTTGACGATAACGGTAAAATTCGTGGTCAAATTTGGCCCACGATATTTCGCATAGCATGTATACTTGACATGTGAACATGGAGGAGATTGACATGGACATCAGCAACCCGCTACAACCCCAAGAAGCATTTGCCCGCATCAAAGTGATTGGTGTGGGCGGCGGCGGATGCAACGCCGTCAACCGCATGATCGCGGAAGGTCTGACCGGGATCGAATTCATCACCGTGAACACCGATGCCCAGGCCCTGCAGCTCTCCAATGCGCCCGTCAAAGTGCGCGTTGGCGATAAATCCACCCGCGGCCTCGGCGCCGGCGGCAACCCCGAGGTTGGCCGCAAAGCCGCCGAAGAATCGGCCGAGGAACTGTACGAAGTCCTGCGCGGCAGCGACATGGTCTTCGTCACCGCCGGTCTGGGCGGCGGCACCGGCACCGGTGCGGCTCCTATCATCGCGCAGATCGCCAAGGAAGTTGGCGCGCTGACTATCGGCGTCGTCACCCGTCCCTTCAGCTTTGAAGGGTCGCGCCGCACCCAGTCGGCCGAGCAGGGCATCGCCAAACTCAAGGAACACGCCGACACGCTGATCGTCATCCCCAACGACCGCCTGCTGCAGATCGTGGACAAGCGCGCCAGCCTGCAGGATGCCTTCCGCACCGCCGACGATGTGCTGCGCCAGGGTATCCAGGGTATTTCCGAACTGATCACCGTCCCCGGCCTGATCAACCTGGACTTCGCCGACGTGCGCACCATCATGTCCGAAGGCGGCGCCGCCCTGATGGCGGTTGGCCATGCCAACGGTGAAGATCGCGCCCGCATCGCCGCCGAGATGGCCATTTCCAGCCAGCTGCTCGATATCACCATTGACGGCGCGCGCGGTATCCTCTTCAATGTCACCGGCGGCCCCAGCCTGACGCTCTTCGAGGTCAACCAGGCCGCGGCGATCATCAAGGAAACCGCCCACCCGGATGTCAACCTGATCTTTGGCGCGGTGGTCGATCCCAATATGGGCGACGAGCTGCGCATCACCGTCATCGCCACGGGCTTTGACCGTGCTGGTGTACGCACCAACGAACAGCCGCGCCCCTCGCGCCGCGAGGAGCTTCAGGCCGCCAGCCAGCAGCGCCCGCAAAGTGCTGCGACCAAAACCGGCGCCCAGGCACCCATCCCCGCCCCCACCGAGTTCCAGCCGCGCGTGCTGAACACCGGTGACCTGGATATTCCGGCGTTTTTGCGCAATCGCACGCAGAATCGCTAGCGCCGCCGGATGCGGGTTTTGTTAATGGCCTGAATCTCCTCTTGAACAGGCCTCATTAAAGTTGCCTTGCGTGAGGTCTGTTAACTCTGTGTCGTCGCGGGGACCGGTCGTCCATGCCGGTCCCCGTTTGATTTAAAGCGCGCAGCGCCGGCGGATCAGCCAACCATTTCCATAATAGACATTTGTTCTACCAATAAATCGTTAAGACTGCGGTCTGGCAATTGCGCCTCGCAAATGCGCCAAACCCTTACCCACTGGTGGGAAGAATCCGCAATTTGGACACGATCCATCCATATGTGCAGCCACATCTGGGCGGCTGCGCCGGTCGTCCGTTTTTCACCCTCGAACAGGCTTTCGAATTCCTTGCAAAATTTTAAGATGATCGTAGGCTGAAAATACTTGTATATGCTTTTCAGGTATGCTAAAATCAGATACGTAAATGTACTGGTCTATACTATTCGCACCCCCATATATGGGGGTTTTTGATCCCGCTTTACCGGCCACCCGTTTACGTCAAAAACAATTCAGATCAGGAGGGGAACCTTGCGCTGTCCATATTGCCAGAGTGATGAATCGAGAGTCCTGGATACCACCCACGACACACGCGGGGGCATCCGCCGCCGCCGCGAGTGTGATGAGTGCCACCAGCGCTTCAGCACCTACGAGCGCCCCATCCTCACCACCCCCCTGCTGATCAAGCACGACGGCACCCGCGAGGAATTTGACCGCGAGAAACTGACGCGCGGCATCCGCATCTCATGCGCCAAGCGCCCTGTTTCGGCCGCCGAAATTGAGCACCTGGTGGGCGAAATCGAAGCATCCCTGCAAAAGATGGGCCGCGAGGAAGTCTCCTCGCGCGTGGTCGGCGACATGGTCATCGCCGGCCTGAAGAAACTTGACCAGATTGCCTATATCCGCTACGCCATTGTCTATTTACAACTCGACGATCTGCATTCCATCCGCAAAGAAATCGACCGCTTACTGGAAAGTTAGGAGACACGCCATGACCGCCGATTTACGACCCGCCAGGCAGGATTTGCTGCCCATCGCCGACATGCCGGAAGATTTACCTTCCATCGAATTGACTGAAAATTCCCGCCAGGTGCTGCTCAAGCGCTATGTGCGCCGCGGCGAAGACGGCAAGCCCGCCGAAACCGTCGAGGGCATGTTCTGGCGTGTGGCCTACAACATCGCCCAGGTGGAAGAAAACTGGGGCGCGGACAGCATGACCCTGGCGCGCGATTTTTACCAATTGCTCACCTCGCGCGCATTCTTCCCCAATTCGCCCACCTTCACCGGCGCCGGCACGCCCCTCGGCCAGCTGGCGGCCTGCTTTGTGCTGCCCATCTCCGATGATATGGGCCGCCAGTCCACCGGCATCTTCCAGACCCTGCGCGACGCCGCGCTGATTCAGCAGACCGGCGGCGGCAACGGCTTCTCCTTCTCGCGCCTGCGCCCCAAGGGCACACTGGTCAAATCCTCCGCCGGGCAGGCCACCGGGCCGGTCGGCTTCCTGCGCGTCTACGATCACGCCTTCGGCGAAGTGGCCCAGGGCGGCACGCGCCGCGGCGCCAACATGGCCGTGCTGCGCGTCGATCACCCGGATGTGGAGGAATTCGTCACCTGCAAGACCGACGAAAACCAGATTACCAACTTTAACATCTCGGTCGGCATCACCGATGCCTTCATGCAGGCCGTGGAAAATGACGAGGACTGGCCGCTGCGCTTCCCCGATGTCACCTCGCCGCTCTACCGCGGCTTCCACGGCACGCTGGAGCAGGCCGAG
>DAOUGY010000263.1:0-1562 GCA_034428975.1 Anaerolineaceae bacterium
TACTTCAAACACCGGATTTCGGCCAACAATCCACTCTTTCATACGCTCTCATTTTCTGCGCGCTGTTCAGCGCATGTCCGCCTGCACCCGAAACACACCGGCGCAGTACGAAATGGGGATAAAATCCGCGTGCAGCCCGGCGGCGCGCAGCGCGGGCAGGTCGCGTTCCACAATCCAATAGTCCTCTTCGTCCCAGGCGTCGCCCAATTCGCGGCGCGTGGAGTGCAGCACACCCGGATTGGCAAAAGCGATGTCGCCGATCCACAGCGCGGCCGCCGGGTACAGCCGCTGCTGCACCAAATCCTGGCAAATCGCCACCTTGTGCGCCAAATCAAAGTGATGAAACACATACGCCGAGACGATGGCGTCAAAGCGTCCATCGATTTCTTCCGGCCAGGCCTGCCGCAAATCGGCCCGCACCAGCCGCGCGCCGGGCAGGCGCCGCCGCGCATGTTCCAGCATCCGGGTGGAGTAATCCGTCGCCCACACCTCACATCCGACCTCGGCAAAGGGTGCCGCCAGCAGACCGGTGCCGGTGCCCAGGTCCAGCACGCGCATACCGGCGCGCGGTTGCGCGCCGGTAACAATCGTGTCCAGCACCTGCGGATATCCCACAAAAGGAAATTCGTTGGTGTGCGTCACCGATTCATCGTACGAATCGGCCCAGGCGTCAAATTCACTGGCCGGGTAGCGGTCGGTCATGGGTTCGCCGTCCGCTTAAGCCCAGTGCCAGGTACTGCCTTCTTTGGAATCTTCAATCACCACGCCCAGCGCGGTCAGCTTGTCACGGATCTGATCGGAAAGCGCCCACAATTTCTGGCGTCGGATCTCGCCGCGCACCTCCACCAGCAGGTCAATGAACGGGTCGGCCGCCTGTTGGCCGGTTTCGCCGGCCTGAAGCTGCAACCCCAGCACGCCAGACAGTTCCAGCAACGTATCCTGCCCGGCCTTGAGCTGCTCGTCGGTGCCGCCGTCGGCGCGCGCCTGATTGATGCCGCGCACCAGTTCAAACAGGCTGGCCAACCCGCCCGAGGTGTTGAAGTCGTCGTCCATCGCTTCGATGAATCCGGCGCGGGTGCCCTGCACCTGCGCGGCCAACGCATCCAGCCCGATCTGCGCCAGACCCCTGGCGCCGGGCAGCGCGCCCTTCAGCGCCGAGCGCAGCCGGTCCAGCGCGCGTTCGGCCTGCCCGATCACCTCTTCATTAAAGGTCAACGGGCCGCGGTAGCCGGAATTCAACACGGTCATGCGCAGCGCGTCGCCGCTGTGTCTGGAGAGGAACTCCTCAATTGTCACCAGGTTGCCCAGCGATTTCGACATCTTTTCGCCGCCCAGTTGCAGCATGCCGTTATGCACCCAGTAGCGCGCGAACGATTTTCCGGTGAAGCTCTCCGATTGGGCAATCTCATTCTCATGGTGCGGGAAGATCAAATCGTTGCCACCGCCGTGAATGTCAATTTGCTCGCCCAGGTGGGTCAAGTTCATCGCCGAGCATTCGATGTGCCAGCCGGGCCGTCCCGGGCCCCACGGGCTGTCCCAGGCCGGTTCGCCGGGCTTGGCGC
>DAOUGY010000264.1:0-4358 GCA_034428975.1 Anaerolineaceae bacterium
GCCGGGCGACAACGTGCTGATGGGCGTGGAGCTGATCGTGCCGGTGGCGCTGGAGCAAGGCTCGAAGTTCGCGATCCGCGAAGGCGGTCTGACCGTCGGCGCTGGTATCATTACCAAGATTCTGGACTAAGGTAGAAGGAGTGTCAGCCCGGTTGTTGGGCTGCGGTGACTGAACATGGCATCTAAGAAGAAAGATATCCGGCCGGTAATCACCCTGGCTTGCTCGGACTGCAAGGAACGCAATTATACCTCGCAGAAGAATCGCCGCAATGACCCGGGCCGCCTCGAGTTGCAGAAATACTGCCCCCGCTGCCGCAAACATACGGCTCACCGGGAGACCAAGTAAGTATTTTGGGGTTGGGTGGTGCGAGCAGCGCTGCGCGGCTCGCCCACCGAACCTTTACAGGCCAGTAGCTCAATTGGCAGAGCGCCGCTCTCCAAAAGCGGATGTTGTGGGTTCAATTCCTGCCTGGCCTGCCTCGAAAATGGCGACGCCGTCCGCTGAGGCGGCGTTTTAGCCGTAAAAACAAGGAGTGTCCGGTGACTGAAAAGAGCGAAAACGTCAAAAAACCGAATGCGATTGCGCGCTGGTGGCGTGAGACGGTTGGTGAGTTGCGCAAGGTGACCTGGCCTACTCCCAAAGAAGCATGGCGCTTGACGCGCATCGTGCTGATCGTCATGGTCATTATGGGCCTTGGACTTTTTGTGGTCGATTTTGGCTTCTCGCGGTTGATCAATTTACTGCTCAGCCTGTAAGAACCGGATGGACCGCTGCGGACGGCGCCTGGCGCTGCCGCTTTGTGGAAATGAGGAACGTGCATGAACGCGCTGGACGATTTGGATCGCAAAAATCAAATGGACTCCCGTGAGCCGGAAGAATCCCGGCTGCCCGGTGATTCCGACGCGTCGGCTGCCGCCTCGGACCCAGCTGCGGAAGGTGACCTGCGGGCCTGGTATGTGATTCACTGCTACTCGGGTTACGAGAACAAAGTGCGCCACAACCTGGAGCAGCGCATTGAGACCATGGGCATGAAGGATAAAATCTTCGACGTGGTCATCCCCACTCAGGAAGAAATCGAAGTCAAAGACGGCAAGCGCCGCTCGGTGGAACGCCACGTTTTCCCCGGTTATGTTCTGGTGAACATGATTTTGACCGAAGAATCCTGGTATGTGGTGCGCAACACCCCCGGCGTGACCGGCTTTGTGGGCATGGGCAACGATCCCACGCCGCTGCGCCCCGATGAGGTGTCGCAAATTCTGCGCCGCATGGAAGCCGAAGCTCCGCTCGTCAAAGTCACTTTCAAAGTGGGCGAGCGCGTGCGCATTGTGGACGGGCCGTTCAACGATTTTCGCGGCACGGTGGCCGAGATCGACATGGAACGCACCAAGGTGCGCGTCATGGTCAACTTCTTCGGCCGGGAAACGCCTGTGGAGTTGGACTTCTTACAGGTCGAAAAAGCGTAAATTCAACCTCGCTTGAGGTTTGAGTTGTGGGAGGGTGCTCCCCTATCACCCGTTATAACCACCAAGGAGTAAAGAAAAGTGGCAAAGAAACTTAAGGCAATTGTTCGTCTGCAGATCAATGCGGGCAAGGCCAACCCGGCCCCCCCCATCGGCCCCGCTCTGGCGGGTTACGGCATCAACATCATGGCCTTCTGCAAAGAGTACAACGCTCGCACGCAGAACCGCGTTGGTGATGTCCTTCCGGCTGAAATCAGCATCTATAGCGACGGGTCGTTCACCTTCATCCTGAAGTCGCCCCCGGCGGCCGTGCTGCTGCGCAAAGCGGCCGGTGTGGACCGTGGCTCTGGCGAACCCAACCGCAACAAGGTTGGCAAGGTGACCCGCGCCCAGGTGCGCGAGATCGCCGAGATCAAAATGAAGGATATGAACGCCATCGACGTTGAAGGCGCCATGAAGCAGATTGAAGGTACCGCTCGCAACATGGGCATCACGGTGGTTGACTAGTTTGGTTGTGGGAGGGCGGTTCCGCCGCCCGTTAGGACCACTAAGGAGTGATCATGGCAAAACACGGTAAGAAATTTCTGGAAGCAGCTGCCAAAGTCCAGTCCGATCAGCTGTATGACCCTTCCAAAGCGATTGAGCTGGTGAAGGAAACCTCGTTCACCAAATTCGACGGCACGGTCGAAATTCACCTGCGCATGGGCCTCGACCCGCGCCAGGCGGACCAGATGGTGCGCGATGTGGTGGTTCTGCCGCACGGCCTGGGCAAGACGGTGCGCGTGCTGGTCTTCGCTCAGGGCGAAGGCGTGGCCCGCGCCACCGAAGGCGGCGCGGATTTCGTGGCGGATAGCGACGAATGGATCAGCAAAATCGCCGCCGGTTGGACCGATTTCGATGTGGCCATCGCCACGCCCGACATGATGGGCAAGGCCGGTCGCCTGGGTCGTGTCCTCGGCCCGCGCGGTTTGATGCCGAACCCCAAGGCTGGCACGGTTGTGCCCGCCGAAGACCTGCCCCGCGTGATCCGCGAAGCCAAGGCTGGCCGCGTTGAGTTCCGCCTGGACAAAACCGGCAACCTGCACGTGCCGCTGGGCAAGGTGTCCTTCACGGCCGAAAAGCTGTACGACAACCTGGCCGCCCTGATGGAAGCCATCAAGAAGGCTCGCCCGGCTGCCGCCAAGGGGTCGTACATCAAGCGCGCCACGCTGACCTCGACGATGGGCCCCGCTGTGCGCCTGGACTCCAACCAGATCCAGAGCATGCCGGCTCGCGAATAGTTTTTTGACAATCGAATCGGGAGAGCGTTTCCCGCTCTCCCCCGTTCGTTTTCACTGTAGAAAGCTGGTGCCCTTCGGGGCTTAATATCCCGCCGAGGTGGAGACGGTTCCCCCAAGAACCCTTTTCGCATGTCCTGCGAAATGACAGTCTTTGCCCGGTGCTGCCAGGCAAAGACTGTTTTTTATTGAAATCCTGGGAAAGGAAGGAGGTGAATTTTCGTTGGCCTTCACAAAGAAACAGAAAAGTGAAATGATGGATCAGTACGAGCAGTGGATCAATTCCAGCCAGGCGGTCTTCCTGATGAAATTCCAGAAGATGACCATGAAGGATATTGATAACCTGCGCGCCAAAGCTCGCGAAACGGGCAATGAACTGCATGTGGTCAAGAACACACTGTTCGTCAAAGCGATGGACCGCCAGAGCCTGCCGCACAGCAAACTGTTTGAAGAAACAACCCTCGCCGGTTTTGCCTTCAACGACCCGCCTGCGCTGGCCAAAGTGATGCTCGATGCCACCAAGAACAATGAAATCTTTGTGGTCAAGGGTGGTTACCTGGGCGCAGCTGTGCTGCGCGCCGATCAGGTCAAGTCCCTGTCCGAGCTGCCGCCGCTGCCTGTGATGCGCGCCACGCTGCTGGGTGTGATTTCCGCCCCTGCAACCAAACTGGTCCGCACGCTGGCCGAACCCGCTCGCTCCATGGCCTCTGTCATCCGAGCGTATTCCGAGAAGGATGCTGCCCCCGCGGCCGCCTAATCTTGAATCGTCCATACACCCGGCCCTGTTTTCAGGGTACCTGGATTGCAAACCTGTAGGATATTTACGAAGGAGTATTTGAAATGGCTGACCTCGAAAAGTTGGTTGAAGAACTGAGCACGCTTTCCGTTCTGGAAGCTGCCGAACTCGTGAAGAAGCTCGAAGAGAAGTGGGGCGTTTCCGCCGCCGCTCCTGTTGCCATGGCCGCCGCCCCTGCTGCCGCCGCCGCCGCTGAACCCGTCGAAGAAAAGACCGAGTTCGATGTCGTCCTGAAGGACGCCGGCCCCAAGAAGATCGAGACCATTAAGGTCATTCGCCAGCTCACCAACCTGGGCCTGGTGGAAGCCAAGACCATGGCCGAGACCGCTGGCGCCAAAGTCCTGACCGCCGTCAGCAAAGAAGCTGCCGCCGATGCCAAGGGCAAATTGGAAGCCGCTGGCGCTGTTGTGGAAATTGCCTAATTTTCCATCTGCAGCCTGGCATTTTACGGCCTGAAACAGGCCTCAAATGCCAGAGCTATTACACAGCAAAAAAAGCGAACACTGTCTGGTGTTCGCTTTTTTTATATGTTGCTTTCACTCACAAAAAGGTGTGACCAAGTCGCAGGCTGGGGGAATTATTGGTTGATCAAGCGGCAACACTTTGTACCTGGCGGATGACCATGACCACCTTGCCCATGATGCGCAGGTGTGCCGGATCATCCACCATGATCGGCTGCATGGTGCGGTTGGCCGGCTGCAGGCGAATGCGGTCCGGTTCACGGTAGAAGTACTTGAGTGTGGTTTCATCACGATCATCAAGCCACACAGCCACCATATCCCCATTGTTGGCTTCCTGGGCCGGGCGGAGAATGACAATATCGC
>DAOUGY010000265.1:0-1847 GCA_034428975.1 Anaerolineaceae bacterium
TCATCCAGCGGCGTCAATACGGCGTAATTCTGATCGGCCACCGTGATGACCTCCACGAGAGCAAACTCTTCCTCGTTGCCATCCTCATCGCTCAGCACGATGATTTCCACGCCTTCTTCATCCTCGTCGTGCTCGTGATCATGATCGTGATCATGATTGTGATTATTGTTCACTTCGTTCGTCCTTTCGCGTTCCATCTCTGTCTTATGTCAGCATGCACCATGCTGCCGTGTGGCGGCGTTACGCCAATCCGTGTACTTCCTCAAGCTCGCTCAACACGCGCTCGAAAATGACCAGTCCTTCGTCAATCACATCACGTGGGATCATGAGCGGCGGGGCAAAACGGATCGTATTCGGACCGCAACCGAGAATGAGCAGGCCATGGAAATAACACTGATCCACCAACTCGTTGCGCAGTTCTCCGTAGCGTTCCTTCGTTCGCTTGTCGCTCACCAATTCCGCGCCCACCATCAACCCCAGGCCGCGCACATCCCCGATCGTCGGGTGGCGCTCAGCCATCTCCTGCAAACGCGCCTTCAGGTATTCGCCTTGCACACGGCTGTTCTCCAGGAATTCATCTTCGATCAGCTGGATCGTCGCCATGGCCGCAGCGCACGAAACCGGGTTGCCGCCAAAGGTGCTGGCATGCGCGCCCGGCGGCCAGGTCATCAGGCGCTTGCGCGCCACCATCGCGCCCAGGGGCATGCCGCTGGCAATCCCCTTGGCCAGGCAGATGATGTCCGGCTCAACGCCAAAATGCTCCATCGCAAACATCTTGCCCGTGCGTCCAAAACCACTCTGCACCTCATCGGCCACCAACAGGATGCCGTGTTTGTCACACAGCGCGCGCAGCGCCTGCATCCATTCCAGCGGCGGGACAACATAGCCGCCTTCGCCCTGCACCGGCTCCACAAAAATCGCGGCCACCTCTTGCGGCGGCACGTTGGTGCGGAATACCTCGGTGTCAATCCGATGTACGCACTCGATACCGCAGCCCGGGTAGGTCAAGTTCACCGGGCAGCGATAGCAGTAACCATAGTCCACATGTTCCACGCCTGGCATCAGGGGGGCAAAGCCCTGGCGCTGCACATATTTGGACGCCGTGAGCGACAACGCGCCCATAGTGCGACCATGAAACGCGCCGCGAAACGCCAGCAGGCGCTGCCGTCCCGTGGTGTAGCGCGCGAGCTTGATCGCCGCTTCCACCGCCTCAGCGCCCGAATTCGTATAGAACACTAGCGACGGTTCGCTAATCGGCGCCAATTGCGCCAGCTTCTCCGCCAGCTCGATTTGTACGGGGTAATAAAAATCGGTGCCCGAATAGTGCAAAAACTTCTCTGCCTGCGCCTTGATGGCTTCGACCACCGCCGGGTGGCAGTGGCCGGTGGCGTTCACAGCGATGCCAGCATTGAAGTCAATAAAACGGTTGCCGTCTACATCCCACACCTCGGCCCCACGACCATGGTCAATGACAAAGGGGTACGAACGTGTGTAAGACGGCGAAAGCGCCAGGTGGTCGCGTGCCACATACATGGCTGACTGCGCGCCGGGCAACACATGCGTTACGTGTCCTTTGACAGGCGCTGTGGTCGTTGCGGGTAAAGCTGCTGTTGTCATCTGCATCTCCTCTTCTGTCCAAATCGAAAACCAAAGTTCATTGCATTTTTAGCGCCCCCGCCTAATGCGGGCAGCCTGTGAACACCCATTTGCTTCGATTCAACCCAAGAGGGACGCGATGTTTGGTGCGCCGCGGTGACATCATTGGCACGACCGGCCTCCTTTATCTGATACTTTACCAGGCAAACTTGACTTTAGCAAGTCGCCGACGTGAGGGGGTGGAGCGCCGA
>DAOUGY010000266.1:0-3736 GCA_034428975.1 Anaerolineaceae bacterium
GCCCAAAAGGACGGACAGGACGTGGTGCATGCCGCACATAAAATGCATTTGGTCGTGTCGTCAAAGCGCTCGCGCTCGTCCACGCTTTGCAGCCGCTCCTTGCCGTCCGCGGGCAGCGGTTCGTCATTGATCAGGTATGGCAGCACCTCGCGATAATTCTCAAAAAACGGACGCATGTCCACAATCAGGTCGCGCACCACACGCAGTCCCAGCAGCGGTTCCACCACAATCTCTTCGCTGTCCAAATCACGGATCAGCACTTTGCAGGCCAGCCGGTTGCGCCCGTTGATGCGCATGGCATCCGAACCGCACACGCCGTGCGCGCACGATCGCCGCAAGGCCAGTGTGCTGTCCAGATAACCGCGAACATGCTCCAGCGCGTCCAGCACCCGGTCGCGCGGGTCAACCTCCAGCGTAAACGTGTCATAATACGGGCGCGCATCGCGTTCGGGATTGAAACGAAAGACCTTCAAGTGTATCTGCATGCCGCCCTCCTCAATACGTACGTTCTTTTGGCGTGTAGCGCGTAATGGTCACCGGTTTGCTGTCCAGCCGCACTTGATCGTTCTCCAGCCAGGCCAGCGAATGGCGCAGCCAGTTCTTATCGTCCCGCGCCGGATAATCCTCACGCGCGTGCGCCCCACGGCTTTCGGTGCGCGCCAACGCGGCTACCGCCGTCACCAGCGCCAGATCCAGCAAGTTGCCCAGCTCCCAGGCGTTAATCCGGTCGGTATTATACGCCTGAGCGGTATCGCTCACGCGCACATGACGGTACCGCTCGCGCAATTCGCCCAATCGCTGCACGGCACGCTGCAAGCCGTCCGCCGTGCGAAACACACCCACCTCATCAAACATCAACGCGCGCATTTCACGCCCGATATCGGCGGCGCGTTCACTGCCGTCGCCGTTGTGCAGGGCATCGATCTGTTGCCGCGCGTACTCTGCCGCGTCCGCCGGCAGCCCCGGCAAGGGCGCGCCGCGCGCGTATTCGGCGGCGTGCAGCCCGGCATGCTTGCCAAACACCACCAGATCCACCAACGAATTGGTCCCCAGCCGGTTGGCGCCGTGAACCGAGACGCAAGCACACTCTCCGGCGGCGTACAATCCCGGCACCACCGCGCCGTTCGCGCCGCGCAGCACGCGCCCGTGAATGTCGGTGGGGATTCCGCCCATGGCGTAGTGCGCCGTGGGCTGCACCGGAATCGGATCGCGCACCGGATCCACGCCCAGGTAGGTCATACAAAAATCGGTGATATCCGGGATTTTTGCCAGAATCTCTTCGGCCGTCACGCGATAGGGCGAACCGTCCGGGCGCGTGCGTCCGTCCAGCTCGGCGGTGCGGTTGACGGTTTCCGGGCGCACATCCAGGTGCAGATACCGCCCGCCGCCGATGCCCCGCCCGGCCTGCATCTCCAGGTACATGGCACGGCTGACCACATCGCGCGAGGCCAGGTCTTTGATGCGCGGCGCATACTTTTCCATGAAGCGTTCGCCGCGATCGTTAATCAAAATGCCGCCTTCGCCGCGCACCGCCTCGGTGATCAGAATACCCAACTTGTAAATGCCGGTGGGATGGAACTGGAAGAATTCCATATCCTCCATTGGCAGCCCGCGCCGCAGGCACACCGCCGCCCCGTCGCCGGTGAACGCGTGCGCATTGGACGTAATCTCCCACATGCGGCCGTGCCCGCCGGTGGCAAAAATCACCGCGCGCGCGTGGAAGATGTGCAGCTCGCCGGTGGCCATTTCCAGCGCCACCACGCCGGCTGCCGCGCCACCGCTCATCACCACGTCCAGCACTTCGTATTCATCGTAGAAGGTGATGTTGTGCTTGATGCACTGCTGAAACAAGGTCTGCAAAATCATGTGCCCGGTGCGATCGGCGGCATAACACGAGCGGCGCACCGGTTTTCCGGTTTCATTGTTGGTGTGCCCGCCAAACGGCCGCTGGGCAATGCGCCCATCGGGCGTGCGCGAGAAGGGCAGCCCGTAGTGCTCCAGGTCGTACACGGCCTGCACCGCCTCGGCGCACATGAACTCGATCGCATCCTGGTCGCCCAGATAATCTGAGCCTTTGACCGTGTCAAAGGCGTGCCACTCCCAGCGGTCTTCTTCATAATTGCCCAGTGCCGCGCCGATGCCGCCCTGTGCCGCGCCGGTGTGCGAGCGCACCGGATAGAGCTTGCTCACCACTGCCGTGCGCGCCGTTTTGGCGGCGTTGAGCGCCGACATCAAGCCGGCGCCGCCGCCGCCCACCACAATCACGTCATACTCATGGATTTGAGTCATGGCATTCCTCCGCGCTCACGGCGTTCCGCGCACACCGCCGATCAGGGCGATGGCGCCGATGGTTGTGATGCCCAGCCAGAAGATCAGCAGCGCGATGTTCATCACTCGCACCGCGCGCGGGGAATGGATAAAATCACCCAACACCTGGCGTAGGCCGTTAACCCCGTGGGCAAAGGCAAAACCCAGCAGCAGCGCATCGTAGATGCGCCAGCCCAGGCTGGCCCAGCGCATGGCCACAAAATCGAGGTCGATGCGGTGCACGCCGTAAATCACATCCTGCAGCAACACATGCCCCCACACCAGCGGAACAAGCAGCACCGCGCTGTAGCGCATCCACTTCCAGGCCGTGCGATCGAATCCGCCGGGGATTTCCATTTTTCGCGTCGTTTGTCCGGTCGTCATCGCTGCTCCTCCTACCCGCCGAACAGGCCAAAGTTGTTGCGCAGCAGATTGAACAGCATCACTGCCGCCGCCGGCAGCCACAACACCAGTGACGCCGCCAGCGCCCAGCGCGCCGACCGGCGCTGCGTTTCAATTGTCCAGCGCCCGGGCGCGAACTGGTCAAAATACGCGATGCGCAGGCCGTTCACGCCATGGAACATCACCAGAAAGACCAGCACCACCTCGCCGATGCCGAACAGCGTGGAGCGATACAGCGCAATGGCCTCGGCGTATAGCGCCGGGTTGAAGTAAACCAACGAAGTATCCAGAATGTGCAGGGTGAGGAACAATCCGGTACCCAGTCCGGAAATGCGGTGCAGTAGAAAGCTCCAATGGCCTTCCCGCCCGCGGTAGGTGAGATATCCGGTCAATGTCGTGCGAACGCCCGCCATGATCACCTCCTGTGGGTTCAATTGTGGTTCCATTGTAGAATAAAGCCAGGTTAATGCAAAGCCAATTTTGGATAGAATTGCACCGATTAATCCGAAAAACGGGATTTCAGTCCACAAACACAAAAAATCTCCCCCTGCATAGCATTGACGACTGTCCAAAACAGTGCTAAAATGCTCAACGTCGATAGGGAAAACAACTTCGACTGCGGGCGTGGTTCAGTTGGTAGAATGTCTCCTTGCCAAGGAGAAGGTCGTGGGTTCGAGTCCCATCGCCCGCTCTGAAGAGCCTCGGAAACGAGGCTCTTTTTGGTTAAATCCTAAGATCTCCTTATGTTTTACGCTACACGCATTTTTGGCGGGTTAGTTCCTTGACCAATCCCCCGTTCTTTGCTAAAATCCTTGTGTAATTGGCGACGTGGCCAAGTGGCAAGGCAAGGGTCTGCAAAACCCTGATCACGGGTTCAAATCCCGTCGTCGCCTTAGGAAAAAGACGCCCCACCAGGCGTCTTTTTTATTGCCAACTGTCACACCCATTGAGGGTGTATAAGGCAAGGGTCTGCAAAACCCTGATCACGGGTTTTCCCTGGCGGGAACTGACGCAAATCCCGTCGTCG
>DAOUGY010000267.1:0-2074 GCA_034428975.1 Anaerolineaceae bacterium
CGCGCCAGCGCGGATGTGCTGGTGGTGGGACGCGCGCGCTGGGAGAGCGAAACGCAAAAGGCTGTGCGCGAGCTGGACGCGTATCACCGCCAGAATCCGTTGCGGCGCGGCATGGCGCGCGAAGAATTGAAGAGCCGGTTGAAGATGGCTCCGCGCCTGTTTAACGCGGCGCTGCGCACCTGGGGGGCGGCCGGGCTGGTGACGGAAAGCGCCGCGCTGGTGGCACGCAGCGGATTTAGCGTGCAGTTCAGCCCGGCTCAAAAGAGCCAGATTGAGCGGCTGATGGCGCGTTTTGCGGCGGCACCGTATGCTCCGCCGACGATCAAAGAATGCCAGACGGACCTGGGCGAGGATTTGTTTGGCGCCGTGGTGGATGAAGGACGACTGGTGAGTGTTTCGAGCGAGGTGGTTTTCCGGCGCGAGGATTACGACGCGCTGCGCAAAGCCGTGCAAACTCATTTTGAGACCAGTGAAACCATGACGGTGGCCGAATTCCGCGACCGTTTCAACACCAGCCGGCGTTACGCGCTGGCCTTTCTGGAGCATTTGGACGGCAGCGGGGTGACCGTGCGCGACGGCGACACACGCCGCCTGCGTAAAGGGCGTTAGGTGGTATTGCCGGATTTAACGAATTTCCATCAAGCCACAATCGAATCGGACGACTCGGCCAGAATCACGGTATCGTGAATGGTTTTGGCCTGGTACAGGGCGGCGTCCACCGCGCGCAGCAGCGCGGCGGCGTTGGTGGCGTTTTCCGGATAGGCGGCGACACCGATGGACGCGGAAATGTGTTTTTCATCGCCGTTCTCACTGCGCACCGCCAGTAGTTTGACTTGCTGGCGCAATTGTTCGGCGCGCTTGAAGGCGGCTTCGATGGGCGCGCCGGGGAAAATCACCAAAAATTCATCGCCGCCATAGCGGCAGGGAATGTCGCCCTGGCGCACAAAACCGCGCAGCATTTCGCCGAATTTTGCCAGCATCACGTCCACGTTGGGGTGGCCGAAGCGGGTGTTCAGCGTCTTGAAATGGTCCAGATCGAGCATGATGAGGCTGACCGGCTGCTGCGCGCGTTCGGCCTGAGCCAGTTCGCGCTCCAGAGATTCTTCCATGAAGTAGCGATTGTACAGGCCGGTGAGTGGATCGTGCAGGGCTTGCTCACGCAGCGTTTCGCGCAGGCGAATGTTGGCGATGACCAGGCCAAGCTGCTCGGCCAGCGCTTCGGCCAGTTGCTGCCATTGATCTGAGGCGGAACCGGAAGGGAGGACCTGGTGCAGCAAGCCGATGTTTTTGCCTTGCACGCTGACGGGTACGCACAAATACGAGGGGGTGTCGGGCAGGTCGCTGACATGCCGGCAACGCAATTTGACGGTGTTGTTGTCCATCAAATGTGTGCGGCTGCGGCGCAATCCCCAACAATCGGAAATCAGCACGGCGGGCTTGTTGTCTTTGCGCTCTCCCCACTGTACGCACAAATCCAGTTGGTCGGGCTGGCCGTCGCTCAGGTACAATACGCCGGGCTGGCCTTTGAACATATGCGGCGCATACTGCTCCAGCACGCTAAAGGTATCTTCCACCGTATTGCAGATTTGAAGCAGATCGCCAATGGAGTTGAGCAAATTGGCCGAGGCGTTGCGCTGCTCCAACTCTTCGACCCAGTTTTTTAACTGCTGATTGGCGTGCAGCAGCTCGCTTTCCACCTGGACACGGTCGGTGATGTCCAGAATATAGCCTTGCAAGTAGCGAACATCCCCATGCGGGTCCAGGATGACGCGGGTGTAATCGTGCACCCAGCGGATGGCGCCATCTTTACTCACGATGCGGTAATCCCCTTCCGTGGACGTGAGCCCGGCGGAGATTTTCTCACGGGCGCGATCCAGGGCCTGGTCGGAGGTGATGCGCGGGCGATCTTCTTCATGCACCAGGTCGGCATATCGGATTGCGCCGGAGGTCAGCTCGGCAGATGTGTAACCGAACAACTGCGCCGCGTTATCACTGGCGATTTCCACCGGGTATCCGGGGGCGAATTTCCAGCGGAGAACCACGATCGGCCCCTCGGCGAACAGACGCTGTTCCA
>DAOUGY010000268.1:0-6603 GCA_034428975.1 Anaerolineaceae bacterium
GTGACGATCAGCAGGGTGTTGCCGTCCAGCGGGTCCCAGATGAGCTGCGCCACCAGGCCGTTCAGCACTTCGCTCCAACCCACGCCGGTGTTGACCAGCACGCGCCCCTGGCGGTTTTCGATCACTTCCCAGGCCTGGTAACCCTGTTTGGACACCGCCGGCAGGTAGGAATGGTCGTAGACCGGCGGGTCGTAGCGCGTTTGCCCGTTGGCGGAGAAGAGCGCTTCGGGGTAGGCCAGGAATACGCCGCTTTCGGGCAGCCAGCGGATCTCGTAGGCGCGCTTGTCCGCCAGTTTGACCGGTTCGGGCTGGTTGGGCGGCAGCAGGAAGATGCCCTCGCCGGGCGAGGTGGGGCAGCCGGGCGCGCCGGAGAACAGCAGCGCCTGGTTGAGCGGGGAGAGGGCGATGGCGTAGTAGAAGGATTCCAGCATCATGGGGGCCGAGTCGCCGTCCATCACCTGCACTTCGCGCAGGTTCTGACCGTAACAGATTTCGTCGCTGTCATAGGTCAGAAAGTTGGCGTCGTTCAGCCAGCCGGCAAAGGGCACGATGTTGGAGCGCGGTTTGGGCAGGTCGATGACTTCGCGGTCGGAGACGCGCACCGCCCACACGCCGTCCAGGCGGTTGTAGCCGGTGATCGCGCCGCCGAAGGGTTCCGTCCAGCTTACGCCGTAGTGCAGGATATAGCGGCCGTCGGGTGAAAAGCTGGGGTAGACCGCCTGGGCCGGGCCGTCGGTGTACTGGTAGACCTGTTCGGTTTCAAAATCGTAGCCGTACAGGTCGGAGGTGGGCCCACCGATGGCGGCGGTGAAGGCCAGCAGCGAGCCGTTGGGCTGCCAGGCGATGCCGGGATAATCCAGCACGGCGTAGGAGGCGATGGCGGCCGGGCTGGTGGGGTCGGTGGCGATCTGCTCGCGCGAGGCGGCCAGGATGTTGATCAGCAGCGTGCGCATCTCGCCGGAGGGCACGCGCACTTCCACCAGGTCAAAGCCCTGTTTGAAGGGCACTTTCAGCGCCAGGCGGCTGCCATCCGGTGAGAGCAGGTCGTGCAGGTCGAGCAGGCCGGGGTTGTAGGCGGTCAACAGGGTCAGCGCGCTGCCGTCGGGGTTGGTGATCCAGATGCCGGATTCGCTGCTGAAGAGCACATACGGGCCGTCGGGGTTCAACGCGGCGACAGCCGGGGTGAGGCTGGGGATGGGCGTGGGCTCGGGGGGGATGGGGGTGGCGGTAGGCGCGGCGGCGGTGACGGTAGGTGAGACGAACAGCGGGCGCGGCGGTCCGGGTTCGTTGGTGAGGGTGGGCGCCGGCGCGGGTGAGTTGCAGGCGGCCAGCAGGGTAAGGACCATCAAAATAAGGAAAAGGTTGGATTTTCGCATGGTGTATGTC
Organism: Anaerolineaceae bacterium; assembly: GCA_034428975.1. GTDB lineage: Bacteria > Chloroflexota > Anaerolineae > Anaerolineales > Anaerolineaceae > DAOUGY01. The sequence continues at coordinate 1,387 of DAOUGY010000268.1, forward strand.
TCAAACTGTTCACGGTAAAGGGATTTGGATCGGTGGATTGCTGCGGCTTCAGAGGAGTTTGTTTTCATTGTATGAGAATTGGACCAGTTATGCAAATCTTGTCCCAATTATTGCATGCCGTGATCCACTGGACTTTGCGCCGGTTTAATGCAAAAATCAACCATATCCACCGCACAGAGGGCCGTATGAATAACGGATGGATCATTAATCGTTGGATTTCGCAATCTGCGGAGTCGGTATTTAAACGGGAACGAAAGCAGATCATTCTCCGGCTGTTACTGATATCCACCGTTTCGATATTCTTTGTCGAGACGCTGGTCATGATCCTGCTGGAGGTGGTCTTCAGCCCTCCCAAAACACTGGTTTTGCTGCTGGACGGGTTGATTCTGGTGACGGTGCTCCTACCGCTCAATTACTTCCTGTTTGTGCTGCCGGTTTCCGAGCAGATGGAGCAGCATTTCCGAACCAATCAGGAATTGGTGCATAGCAATGGGGTGTTGGAGCGTTTCTTCTCCATCAGCGATTTGTTGATCGCCTATATGGATGTGGATTTCAATTTCATCCGCGTCAACAGCGCGTACGCCAGAACAGGCGGTGGTCAGCCGGAAGATTACGCAGGCAAGAATCATTTCACTCTGTTTCCGAACCCGGAGAACGAGGCGATCTTTAAGAACGTGGTGGCCAGCGGCAAGACATTCATCGCCGTGGAAAAACCGTTTGTTTTTTCAGACCATCCCGAATGGGGCATCACCTACTGGGATTGGAACCTGCAACCGATCAAAAACAATGACGGCGTGGTGACCGAGTTGATTCTGGTGGTCAGCAATGCCACCTCGCGCAAGCTGGCGCAACTGGCTCTGGTGGACAGTGAGCGGCGTTTTCGTGCCGCGTTCAACCAGACGTTTCAGTATATTGCGCTGCTCGACCCGTCCGGCTGCGCCCAGCTTGTCAATCAGACGGCGCTGGACTTCAGCGGATTGACGCATGAGGAAGTGGCCGGCAAACCGCTCGGGCTGATCCCCTGGTGGGATGGCGATGGTGAGACCGTCGCAAAAATGCAGGCGGCCGTGGATGAGGCGGCGGCCGGCAACGTTGTGCAGTTTGAGTATGCCATGCGCACCGTCGGGGGCGAAATCGCGACGCTGGACATTACCATCAAGCCGGTGTTGGATGAGAACGGCGAAACTGTGCTGCTGATCTTCGAGGGGCGCGACATTACCCGGCGCATTCAAACCGAGCTGGCGCTGATCCAGAGTGAATCGGAAATCCAGCGCTTGTATCAGGCGGAGATGCACGCGCGCCAACTGGCCGAGACCCTGCGCAGCGCCAACATGGCGCTGACCGGATCGTTGAATATTGACACGGTGCTGGACACGCTGCTGGAGCATTTGGCCAAGGTGGTGCCGTATACCAGCGCGCATGTGGATGTGTTGGACGAGCACGACCGTTTGGTGGTGCGCGCCGGGCGCGGTGAGGAGAATTGGGCGGAGGCCTACCGGCAGCTGAACCGGCAGTATGACACCAACGAACTGCCCTTCCTGCGGCCCCTGCTGGAGGATCACCAGCCAATTTCGATCACCGACACCATCCTGCACCCGGCATCGGCTGTCTTTCCCATTGACCGGTACGTGCGCAGTTGGCTGGGGCTGCCTTTGTTGGTTGGCGATCAATTGATTGGGGTGTGCATTTTGGAGCACAACTGCCCCAACTTCTTCACCCCGGAAATGGTTTCCTGGGCGACGGCCCTGACCAACCAGGCCGGCGTAGCCATACAAAACGCATGGCTGTTCAGTCAGGTGCAGGAAGGCCGCGGACAGCTTCAGGCTCTTTCGCGCCGCCTGGTGGATGTGCAGGAATCGGAACGCCTGTACATTGCCCGCGAATTGCACGACGAAGCCGGGCAGGCGCTGGCTTCGCTGATGGTGGGGCTGCATCTGTTGGAGCATGACAGCGGCGATCAGCCGGAGGTGGTGGCGCGCAGCAACGAACTGAAACAGATTGTGGATACGGTTTTGGAAAATTTGCACCGCCTGGCGATTGATTTGCGGCCCGCCTCACTGGATCATCTGGGGTTGATACCGGCCTTGCGCCAACAGGCCGAGACCATTGGCGAGAAGCACAAGCTGACTGTCCAGTTTGCGACGGTTGGCCGGATGGAGCGCCTGCCGGTGGAGGCGGAAACGGCCATTTACCGCATTGTGCAGGAAGCGTTGACCAATGTGGTGCGGCATGCGCATGCCAGCCGCGTCGATGTGCTGTTGGAGCGCCGTGGAAACCGGCTGGTGGTGGTGGTGGAAGACAACGGTGTTGGCTTTGACCCATCCAGCACAAAGGACAACCGCCTGGGCATGGTGGGCATGCGTGAGCGCGCCGTGATGCTGGACGGATCTCTCATTGTGGAAAGCGCTCCCGGCAAGGGGACGACCATCGTTCTGGAGGTTCCATGCCCATCCGAATCCTGATTGCCGATGACCACCGCATCCTGCGGGCGGGGTTGAAATCGTTGCTGGATGATGACCCGCGCCTGGAAGTGGTTGGCGAAGCCATTAATGGGGACGAGGCCGTGCAAAAAACCGTCGACCTGCATCCGGACATCGTGCTGATGGACATCAGCATGCCGGGTTTGGACGGGTTGGAAGCCACACGCCGGCTGCTGCAAAAGGTCCCTCAAACCAAGGTGCTGATCTTAACCATGCACAATGACAGCGCGCTGGTGCAGGAGTATCTGCGTGCGGGGGTGTCCGGCTATATTTTAAAACAGGCCGCCGAGTCGGAATTGATCGATGCCATTTATGCGGTATGGCGCGGCATGATTTATATCCACCCGACGTTGATGAACGCGCTGGTGCCGCACAATAAGGATACCCTGAGCCGGAACAACGAAGGCGAGGCGCTGACGCCGCGTGAGTTGGATATTCTTCGCTTTTTGGTGCGGGGCTACACCAATCGCCAGATTGCAGACCGGCTTCAGATCAGCATCCGCACGGTGGAGACGCACCGCGCCAATCTGATGGAAAAGCTCAACCTGCACAGCCGGGTCGATCTGGTTCGTTACGCCGCTGCTCACGGGTTGGAAAAAATGGATGATTTGCACTCGTGAACAGTCTCACAGGGTATCCGTAGAAAATACGGAAAGACTTAAAAAAGTACATACAATAAATACCGTATAAGCAAAACGGATTTCACAAATTTATACGGTTAACGAACCGCCTGTAAATCTTTAAAGTAAATACAGGCGGTTTGTACTTTTAATTTCTTCTTTTCCACCCCGGTTGCGCAGGCTGGTTTTCCGCCTGCCGTTGGGGAGTTCGTTCCGAAAGGAGTTGCAAGATGATTGGTCAACGCGTTCTCAATTTCCTTGTCTCAGGGATCATGCTGTTCTCTCTGTTGTTTCAGGGACACAGCGCGGTCCAGGTGAAGAATCCACCTCCGCCGAATTCGCAAAACCAGGCGCTCAAAGAGAGCCGGGTTACACCGGCGGAACGGCAGGCGGCGGCCAAACGGGCCGCGGATGCCGGGCTGGCGCTGCCCACCATGAACATGGCCACCATGGCTGTTCCGGGAACGGTGCCGCACTTTTTTGGCCCGTTCGCCAACTATGCCAACAGCCCGCTGCGCCTGCCGGATGCCATGATTGAGTTCATGGGCGACGGCACCGGCGCGATGGCGACGGCAACGGTTGATCCGTTGACCGGCGCGATCACCGCGGTGGCGCTGGACTCCGGCGGCAGCGGCTACACTGCCGCGCCAATGGTGATGGTGACCAGCGCGGTGGTTTCCACCGGGAGCGGCGCAGAGATTACGGCCAGCTTTTCCGCATCGGTTTCTGCGATTAACCTGGTGAGCGGCGGCGCGGGATACAGCGGGCCGGTCACGGTGGATATCGCCGGAGATGGCACGGGCGCGACGGCGGTTGCCACGGTTTCACCGCTTGGCGTCATCACCGCCGTCAACCTCACCAGCGGCGGGTCGGGATATACCACCGCCGCTGTGTCGATCAGCGGTGACGGCACGGGCGCCACCGCCGACGCTGTGGTTGACCTGCTGACGGGCACCATCACTGCCGTCAACCTCACCAACGGCGGGTCGGGATACACCACCGCCGTCGTGACCATCAATGGCGACGGCACAGGGGCCACCGCCGATGCGACCATCGACTCCGGCGGCGTGATCACCGCCATCACGCTGATCGACGGCGGAACCGGCTACACCACGGCCCCGCTGGTGACGATCACGGACGGCGGCGGTACGGGCAGCGGCGCCTCGGCGACCGCGGCCATTTCCGGTTCGGTGACGGCGCTGACGCTGGTTAGCGGCGGAACGGGCTACGTCACGCCGGGCATCCGCAAGTTTGTCGACAGTCTGCCGCTGCTGGGACCGGCCGGCGCCAACAACCTTGGCCAGTACATCCCGGTGGCCGAAGCGGATACGGTGACGTATCCTGGAACGGATTACTACGAAATCGCCGTGGTGCAATATGAAGAAAAGATGCACTCGGATCTGCCGCCCACCAAACTGCGCGGTTATGTGCAGCTTTCCACCAGCATTGTGCCCGGTAAAATGGTGCCGCTGTTCAACACCGACGGCAGCCCGATTTTGCTGCCCAACGGTCAGCAGGCCATCGCGGTGGACGCCCCGCATTACCTGGGGCCGTTGATCTCGGCCACCCGCAATCGTCCGGTGCGTATTCTCTTCCGCAACTTGCTGCCCACCGGCGTGGCCGGTAACCTGTTCCTGCCGGTGGATACCACCGTGATGGGCGCCGGCATGGGGCCGAACATGGGCGGCATGGCCGAAATGGATCCGCAGAATCCGATGTGCGGAAATCTGCCCAAGGATCCGGACTGCTTCGCGGAGAATCGCGCCACGCTGCACCTGCACGGCGGCATCACCCCGTGGATCAGCGACGGCACGCCGCACCAGTGGATCACCCCCGCGGGTGAGAATACCTCGTACCCCAAGGGTGTGAGCGTGAAGAACGTTCCCGATATGCCCGATCCGGGACCGGGTGCGCAGACTTTCTTCTACACCAATCAGCAGAGCGCGCGGTTGATGTTCTACCATGATCATGCCTGGGGCATCACCCGCCTGAATGTGTATGCCGGCGAAGCCGCGGGCTACATCATCACCGATGCCACCGAGCAGAAGCTGGTCAACGATGGCGTGCTGCCCGATGCCGCCAGCACCATCCCGCTCATCATCCAGGATAAGACCTTC
>DAOUGY010000269.1:0-6425 GCA_034428975.1 Anaerolineaceae bacterium
CGTTGGCGGCGGCAACGCCGATGTTCCGGACCTGGTGTGCGACGAAGCAGCCGGCTATCTGGATGAAGTGTACGATCTCACCCTGCCCGGCCGTTCCACCAAACGTATCCTGCACTGATCATCAAAAAACCGGCGCGACCTGTGTGGGTCGCGCCGATTTTTTGTTTTCGGCATCCTTCGGTGCTGTCGACAATCTTCATTCATGCGCTTAGCAGCATGCTCAAGAATTTACAGCACCATTGTATTGGATCGTGTTATCTATGGGGTCTGCAGTGGCTTAACCTGACGGCAGTTCGGGTAATTGGAACAGCCCCAGAACTGCTTGCCTTTATGCTCCCCAGAGGATACCGTACGAAGAACCATCGGAATCTGACATTTGGGGCAGGTTGGTGCTGCCGTTGTCACGTCGGCGTTCACCATATTGACCTCGTTTTGTGAGGAAGACACCCGGCTGGGATTCGACAAAATTGGATCCGGAGCAATTTGACTCGGATCCGCTGGCTTTGCATACGATTCCGGCAGTGCGCTTACCAGTACCGATTGGATATCCTCTACTCGGTAGGTTCGCCGTACGGCAAAATGTAGCAAAGGAAGTTTTGCGGTTTCAAATACCTGATTGACAAATTCGTCTCGCTCCGTGCGGTCATCACGGTCATGGCTGGCATCATCCAACTCAATTCCAACCAAAGGCTTAAGCGTGGAGGAATCACAAACCAGGAAATCGATATGCTTTCCCACAATATAGTTGAAGAACTTTCGATTTTCATTGGGCTTCGATACAAAGAAAAGGTCCGCAAGACGAACCTTGCCCAAAATCACTACTTTCGATGGAGCGGCCAACGACAGCACATGGTAGAACGACAATTCCGCAGGCGAGAAAAAGTCATCACGCAGTCGATAAGGTAATTCATTCAAGGTTTTCGATTCGTCCGACACAGATTTGGCCGGTTTTTGACCAAAAAATCCCAATATCAAAGATAAACAACCGCGATTTTCAACATCCGTGCTCATTATCCCTCCTATGCGTCAAAGCTCTATGTATGTATCCGTGGCGGTGTCCAGCCAATCACCACAACAACGTGTATAAATTATAAGAGAAGTAGATAGCCAACTTGATAGATGGAGAATTGCAGTTGCATAACAGAATAATGCCACAAAAGGCTAGGAATCTGCTCGCGATTCAATTCGTTCCGCTAGGACTAGCTACCGTGCAAGACCACCAATGTGATAGCACATGAGGGATACAAACAGCCCTGTGACATTCTTCTCTTTCTCCATATCACACTAGGCTTTAAGACAAGACGAACTTTCGATTCCGCATGCGTCACCCCTTCCAGCCGCGCAATACATGAAGCGGGTATAATCGTTTCATGCTCACCGATCTGCTCCCCCGCCTGACGGCTGCCGTGCAGGCGCGCCTGCCCCTGCTCGACGCGCGCCATGAAAACGCTCTACGCCTGTTCAACGGCTACAGCGAGGGTATCCCCGGCCTGAGCATCGACCTGTACGCCCGCACCGCCGTGCTGTTCAACCATCTTGAGCAACCCGACGCGCTCGGCCCCCACCTGCCCGATGTGCTGGCCACCCTGCGCGCGGCACTGCCGTGGCTGCAGTGTGCCTTGCTCAAAACGCGCCGCTCGGATGACATGAACGCCCGCCGCGGCGTACTCGTTTATGGCAACACGCCCGACCGGCGTATCCGCGAGAATGACGTGCGTTATGCCGTCGATCTGCAAATGAATCAGGACGCCGGCTTCTATCTGGATACGCGCCACTTGCGCGCCTGGCTGAAGGCCCACAGCGCCGGTAAGCGCGTACTCAACACCTTCGCCTACACCGGCAGCCTGGGCGTAGCCGCGCTGGCGGGCGGCGCGCAGCATGTTCTCCAAATCGATCTCAACCGGCGCTTCCTCAATCAGGCCAAAGAATCCTGCCTGCTCAACGGCCTGCCGGTTCACAAAGAGGATTACCGCAGCGTGGATTTCTTCAGCGAAGTCGCGCACCTCAAACGCAGCGGCGACCGCTTTGACCTGCTCATCATCGACCCACCGTTCTTCTCCAGCACCGGCAAAGGCGTCGTCGATCTGGAAACCGGCAGCGCGCGGCTGATCAACAAAGTGCGCCCGCTGGCCGACGACGGGGCGCGCATCGTCGCCATCAACAACGCGCTGTTCACCTCCGGGGCCGAATACCTGCGAGAGCTGGACGCGCTGTGCACCGACGGCTACCTGACCATCGACGAATGGATCCCCGTCCCCGATGATTTTATCGGCTATGCGAAAGGATTTACGCCGGCTTACCCCGCCGACCCCGCGCCCTTCAATCACCCCACCAAAATCGCCGTGCTGGCTGTGCGCCGCAAAACGGCAGGTTAACCCGCGCCCGGCACCGGCTCAATCGGGCGCGCCGCCCAGCAAGAAGCGATCCATCAGCGCGCGCTGCAACGCCAGGAAAAGGATCACCACCGGCAGGCTCATCAACAGCGCCAGCGCCGCCACTTCGCTCCACGGCGCCGTACCCAGCGAGCGCAGCCCCCACAGCGCCATCGCCAGGGTGACGTTGGACGCACGCTCCACAAACAACCAGCCAATTGCAAATTCGGTATACCCGGCCAAAAACGCCACCAGCACCGCCACCGCGATGGACGGCAGCGCCAGCGGCAAGGTCACACAGCGGAAGGCCGTCCATTCCGAGGCGCCGTCCAGAAACGCGGCTTCTTCCAGTTCGCGCGGTACCGCCTGAAAGGCGGCGCGCAAATTCCAGATGCAGAACGGCAGCGAAACCGCGGTGTACACCAGCATCAGCCCGAGCAGCGAGGTACGCACACCCAGCGCGCTGAACAGCACATACAGCGGCGTCATCAAAGCCACCGGCGGCAGCAGCGCGCCGACCAGCAAGCCGAACAGCCCGCTTTTGCGCCCGGTAAAACGAAAGCGCGCGAAGGCGTAGGCCATGCTCGCCCCCAGCACCGCCGCCCCCAGCGCCGCCCCGCCCGCCACAACCAGGCTGTTGACCAGCAGTTGCGCAAAGCTCAAGACCTGTGCCGGGTTATGCCACACTTTGACGAACACCTCCAGCGAAAGACGCGCCGGCAGCAGGGACAATTCGGTGGGAAAACTTTTCAAATCGCCGTCCAGCGCCAGACGCAGCAAACTCCAGACCGGCAGCAGCACAAACAAACCCGCCAGCGCCAGCAGGGCTTGCGAGAGGATCTGTTGCGCGCGGCTGATCTTACGCATACGTCACCCCCTCGGCCGCCCGGCTCCAGCGGTTGAACAGCAGCACAAACAGCAGCAGGAAGGCGACCGTCACCACGTTGATCACCGCCGAGAACGCAAACGCCCGGCCGGCCCCGCCGCCGCTGTTGAAAACGGTGTAGGAGAGGGCCGCCAGTGTGGTCATCGGATACGGCGTTTGGAACACCGAAAACAGGTAAAACTGATTGAAAGCGAAAATGCCGCGCAGCAGCATGGCGGGCGCCAGCAGTGGCAGCAGCATCGGCCAGACCACGTACCGGAAGGTCTGCCATCGCCCGGCGCCGTCCAGCGCCGCCGAGTCGTACACATCCGGCGGCAGGGCCTTCAATCCGGCGGTGCTCGCCAGCAGCATCAGCGGAAAACCAACCCACAACCCGGCGGTCAGCAGCATGCCCAGCGCCGCCAGCGCGTTGCTCTGCGCCGCTTGCGGCAGGCTGTAGCCCGGCGTCTCCGACCAGGTGCGCGCCGCCAGCGCCGCCCAACCAAAACGCGTGTCAAAGATCTGTGCCCAACTCATCGCGCCCACAAATTCGGGCACAGCCCACGGCAGAATGAACAGCGCATTCCAAAAGCGCCGCCCGATCAGCCCGCGCCGGTTGAGCAGCAGCGCCAGCCCCAACCCCAGCGCGGTTTGCGTGGCCACCGAAAGCACCGTCCACAGCGCCTCAAAGGCCAGCAGCACACTGCCCGAGCCCAGCAGCATGTTGAGCAGCAGGCGCGGTCCGGCGTAATGCACCTGCCGCGTGTTGGATGGCGCGAACGGCTGGTACACCACCGCTTCCACCTGACCGGTCAGCCCCAACCACACCTCGCGCCACACTCCGCCCTGCATGCCGTCTTTGATGGCCGGCCCGCTGAAATCGGTGAGCGCCATGGCCAGTTGGTAGACCAGTGGGAAGAGCGCCAGCGCCGCCAGGGCCAGCAAACCCGGCATCAGCCAGGGCAGTGCTTTGCGCAATTCGCGCCGCGCCAATACACGCAGCGCGCCCGGCTCCGCCCGACCGGCGCGCCAACGGCGCAGCGCGCCCACCAGAGGCTCGATCAGCAACACTTGCGTACCTTCAGCGGCAGCCAGACACAGCGGCGCGGTGATCACCAGAATGTACTGAGGCCATTTGGTCGGCCAGACCAGCAAGAAAACCAGCCCCACCGCCAGCCACACGGCAAACACCGCGCGGCGCTGCGCCAGACGGCGCAGCCCGATCAGCGCCAGCAGCAGGATGAAGACATCCGGCAGAATCACAAACACGCCCGGGTGCCACGGCACGGGTTGGCTGATCCACAACAGCGGTTGGAAAAACGGGTAGCCCGCACTCTGCACATGGCCGCCCTGTGAATAGGTAACGCTGAACAGCAGTGATTCGCGCAGCCGGCTGATCGGGTCCGGCCACAACGGCGGGTCAAACAGAATGAACACCACCAGAGACAGCACCCCCCATCCCAGCAGGACGAGCAAGCTGCGCCACCGTTCGCGCCCTTTCACGCGCAGCGCCGAGCCGGCCCAGTGCAGGGCAATGGCCACTCCCGCCACCGCATACAGGTACTTGCCGGCGGCCGTCAGGCCGAGCATCAGCGCCGAAAGCGCCAGCCAGGCGTTGCGCCGTCCGCGCGCGCGGGCATAGGCCATCACCGCCAGCAGACTGGTCAGGGCGGGTAGGGCTTCCAGCATGGCCTGACTGGTGTATTTGATCGTGAAGGTATGGGTGGCCAGAAACAGCCCGCCTAGCGGAGACAGCAGCGCCAGCGCCAGGGCTTCCAATGTGCCCAGAACGGCCGAGGTCAGGCGCAAGGCGGTCCACTGCGGTTGGGGCAGGCTCGGGGCGGGCGGCGCGCTGCTGGGCAATTGCGGCACTTCAGGCGCTTGCGGCAGACGCGTCAGCACCGCGCCGTACAGCAATTTGACCAGCGCGGGGTGCTCGTAGTTATAGCGGTACTGGAGGATCTCCGGCACGTCGCCTTCCAGCAGGGCGCGGCTGTAGTGCTGCGCGGCCGCCAGATAATCGTCCTCGTCGTAATCAATGGGCAGGCGCTCCACCGCGCGAAGGCGCAGCGAAAAAGCCGCCACCGCCACGGCGGCGATCGCCAGCAGGAATAATCCGCGTTTCAACCCTTTCACGGGAATGCGCTTTCACTCAAAGGGATTGGGTAAATCGATTATAGCCCAACCATGCGGGCGATACGAGGGGGTCTTTAGTCGTGATCTCCGGCGCGCGCCACGCAGTTGCGACCGCGCTCCTTGGCGGCGTACATGGCGGAATCCGCGGCGCGCAGCAGCATCTCCGTGTTTTGGGCATCCTCCGGAAAACACGCCACCCCGGCCGAGAAGGTTGCTTTGAGAATGTGCCGGTCATACTGCACGCCCATCTGGTCAAAGCGCAGCCGCAGCTCTTCCGCCCGGCGCAATCCGATTTCCGCCGGGGCATTGGGCATAATGATGAGGAATTCCTCGCCGCCCATGCGGCAGGGAATATCGCCGCGCCGTACCATGCGCATCATCAATTCCCCCAGCGCGTGCAGCACCGCGTCCCCAGCGGCGTGCCCGTGGGTGTCATTCACTTTTTTGAACCCATCCAAATCGATCAGGATGATGCTTACCGGGTAGTTTTCCCGCTCGGCGCGCCCCACCTCGCGGCTCAGGGTCTCTTCCAGATAGCGCCGGTTGAACAGGCCGGTGAGCGGGTCGCGCACCGCCTGTTCCTGCAGCAAAGCCTGCAGGCTTTGAATCTGGTCCAACTGCTGCTGCAGGCGGTCGTTGGCCTGACGCAATTGCTCTTCAACCGTACGGCGCATGCTGATATCGCGCAGCAGGACCAGACGGCCCAATTCCTGGTTTTGCTGACCGCGCATCGGCAGCACGCGCGCCTCCACCCAGCGATACACCGAAGCAGACAGGAGCATCTCCACCGGCGTTTCATGAATTTTTTCCATCAGCCGGTACACATCCGGGAATTCGGACAACACCTGCGCCGCCGGTTGGCCGGTGTGCCGGGCGTTTAACCGCAGCATGCCGGCCGCCGAGGGATTGAAATCCAAAATTCGCTGCTGGCCGTCCAAAATGACCACGCCGTCGCGCATGGCATCGATCACCGTGTGACGCGCCAGGGGCAGCAAATCAAACAGCCCAAATGAGGTGATTCCCAGGGTAATGGTGATCCCTGCCAGAGAGAA
>DAOUGY010000270.1:0-5743 GCA_034428975.1 Anaerolineaceae bacterium
GCCAGCAATGCGGGCCATTCGCTTTCGTCCAGCAGCGGGCGGAAGCGTTCCAGCGCGGTGCTTTGCGCGGCAGCGGGATTATTCTCGGGGCGATTCTTCTTGCGGGCCATAACCTTTATCCATGCAAAAGACGATCTCGGTGTCGAATTGCAGTTCTGTGACCTGCCAGGGAAGGCCCTGGAGTGTGGCGTAGACCAAACGGCGCTGGCGCTCGATCAGTTCAAAGCGCCCGGTGAGCGACTGGGTGGGTAGGGAGACCAGCAAACAACGGACGTTGAGCGCCTGCCAGAAGGCGCGGTTACAGCCGTGCTGGCGCTGCTCGAAGCGGTGGGCTTCCTTGAAAAACAACGCCACATCGGCGCGGGTTTGCGGGGGATGAACGAGGATATCACCGGATTCAGCCAGCGGAGCCAAACCCTGAAGGAGGAAGTAGTGGTTGATTAGCTCGACACGCGGGCGGTGCAGGTCGTAGGCGTGATATTCCACGCGGTCCGGCAGCCCCATCCACGGAAAGGCGAACGGATTGAGCCCGCAGGCCAGATCGAGGATGCTCCGCGGGGTGCCGGTGAAGGCAAAGATGCGCTGGTAGAAATCGTCGATCATCGGCTGACGCTCGCGGGTGGAGGCATGCGCGTTGAGTATGTCAGCGCAGACGGCGCGCACGGCGGCTGGATCGCCGGAGGTAAAAGCGGCGTCCAGTGCGGCGGCAGCGGCCGGGTAATCGGGATCGCCCAGGTAGGGGGCGATGATATTGTGCAGTTTCTTACGCACAGCCTTGACGGCGTCCTTGTGGTTGCGATAATGCGGCAATTCCTGGTCGAGCAAGTCGCGCAGCGTATCTTCAGGCAGGTCCACGTCGCGATACTTGCGCTCAAACAGGCCCTCGCCAATCTCCTGATAAAGATTACCCCTGGATTCGCGTGGAGTGGGGGAGTCTTTGCTCATGGTTTGGTCACCAGGAAAGCCAGTTCGGTGTCAAATTCAAAACGGCGCACGTCCCAGCCGCGACCCTGAACCAGACGCTCGAAGGCGGCCGAATAATTGGCGACCATGCCTTTCGAGCGTCCGCCCAACGAGTGGGCCGGGTAGGAGACCAGAAGCCGGCGGGCGGGCAGAGCATCCAGCAGGCGCGCGCCGATGGTCTTGTCCACCTGTTCGAGGCAGGGGATGGTTTTGAGCACCAGCGCCAGGTCGACAGGCTGATCCGGAATACGGGTGGTCAGGTCGCACACCTCGGCCTGCCCGTTCACGCCCGCGGCGGCGAAAAAGTGGTTGAGGAAATCGATCTGGTCGCTGTAAATGTCGCAGGCGGTGTAGTGCACGCCGGAGGGTAGGGGCATCCAGGGCAGCGCCAGCGGATTGAGCCCGCAGGCCACATCCAGCACGGAGGCGACAGGGCCGGTTTCCGCGAGGGTTTCACGAAAAAAGGTCTCTAAAATGGGCAGGCGTTCACGGGTGGAGGCGTGACTGCGCATCGCCTTCAAGCAAAAAGCCTGCATATCGGGGTGTCGTAAATCGGCGGGCAGGCTTTCCAGTTCCCTTAAAAAATGCGCATAGTCAATGAGTGTTTCCTGGTAGGCGCCGCCGACTTGATGCAGCTTGTTGCGCACGGCTTTGACGGCGTCCTTCAGGCTGCGGCGATTGGCCAATTCCTGTGCAGCGATGCGCCGGATGAGATCTTCGGAAATGTGGCGGTATTTTTCACCGGTACGCACCTGCGTCACCAGTTCGTCCAGCGTGGGGGTGGGGCTCATAGGCTGCGCGCGCGAATACGTTCGGTGAGCTGGGTCATGAAGCGCAGGTTGTGCAGAGTGGCCAGGCGGTAGAACAGGCTGTCACCCAGTTTGAAGAGGTGGTGCAGGTAGCCGCTTGAATAACGCGCGCACACCGGGCAGTCGCATCCCGGCGAAAGCGGCCGGTCGGCTTTGATGTGCTCCTCGTCGTTGATGTAGCGGTAATCGAGCCATTTGCCGCTCAACCCGGCCGAAGGCCCTTCGGCGGATTGAGTAAAAGCGTACAGGCGGCCGTGGCGCGCATCGCGGGTGGGCATGGCGCTGTCAAAGATGCCATAGCCGAGCTCATAGCAGGCCAGCACGTTGTGCGGATGGCCGACGCCCAGGGCGTGCATGGGGTACCCGGCCGGGATCAGTTCGCGGGTGTAGCCAATAATGTCGACCAGCAGGTTCTTCTCGGAATCGAGCGGCCAACCGCCATAGCCATAGCCGTCAAAACCGATCTCCAGAAGCGCATCGGCACAGCGCTTGCGCAGGTCGCGGTCACCGCCGCCCTGAATGACTCCAAACAGGCGCGGGCGGTTGGTTTCATCCAATTTTTTCTGTTCCACCAGGCGGGTGAACTCTTTTTTGCAGCGTTTAGCCCAGGCGATGGTGCGGTCGACCGAACGGCGCTGTTCATCGGGGCTGTCGTCCACGTGGGTGCAGTCGTCCAGGCATACGGCGATGTCGGTGTCGTAGCTAAGTTGAAGCTGGATGCTCTTTTCGGGGGTGAGCTGGAATTTTCGGTCGGAGCCTTCGGGCTGAAAGTTAATGCCGCGGTCGGAGAGTGTGCCGAATTTGGGATTTTGACGTATGAGCGAATAGGCCTGAAACCCCCCCGAATCGGTGGTAATGGGCAGCGGCCAACCGCTCATGCGGTGCAGCCCGCCCAGGGCTTGCACAGTGGACGAGCCGGGGCGCTCGATGAGATGAAAGGTGTTCATCACCAGGCCTTCCACCTGCACGCCGAGCAAGTCCTGCGCGTCGACGCTGCGCACGACGCCGAAAGTCGCATCCGGCAGGTAGATGGGGAAGCGCCAGTCGCCGCGCGGCAAGGCGTAATGGGTGGGGTAGGCAGAGGTCATGGGATCGGTTGCTCCGGCATCATTATGCCCTAAGATGAGGGAAGGTGCAAGGAAGAAAAAACGGGTTGTGGACAGTGGGTAGAGGATCGCGGGTAGTGGGATTAGGCCGTCCTGCCAGGAACCTTGGCCGTTCGCCGACCGTCTGAATCACAAATCCTCTATAATGGGAGGGATAAGATGAAATGGATGCGATGGATTACGCTGCTGGCAGTGCTGATGCTTCTGGTCAGCGCTGGATGTGGTGGAACAATGCCCGGAGGTGCCAAAGTGCTGCAATCGGAAAAACAACGTGAAACCGCGCCGGCGGTCAATGCCGAGGATTTTGCCGCGCTGGTGACCGGGAACAACGCGTTTGCGCTGGCGCTGTACCAACAACTTGCCGAGGGCAAGGGGAATCTCTTTTTCTCACCGTACAGCATTTCACAAGCGCTGGCCATGACCTATGCCGGCGCGCGCGGTTCGACGGCCGATGAGATGGCCCGAACGCTGCGCATATCACTGGCGCAGGATACGCTGCACCCAGCCTTCAACGCGCTTGACCTGCAACTAGCCGATCGAGAAAATGATGTGTACGAAAAAGGCGATCAGGGTTTTCAACTCGATATCGCCAACTCGCTGTGGGGGCAGAACGGCTACACTTTCCTGGAGCCGTTTTTGGATACGCTGGCGTTGAACTACGGCGCCGGGCTGCGCCTGACCGATTTTGAAAACGACCCGGAAAGCGCGCGCGAGGCGATCAACCGCTGGGTGGAAGAGCAAACCGCCGACAAGATCCAGAATCTGATCCCGCAAGGCTTGATCAACCGCTTCACCACGCTGGTGCTGGCCAACGCCATCTATTTCAAAGCGGCCTGGCAGAATCCGTTCGGCGAAGAGAACACGCAGGATGCGCCCTTTCATTTGCTGGACGGCGGTACGATCCGCGTGCCGACCATGCGCCAGACAGCCTTCCTCGGGTACGCGCAGACCGACGATGTTGAAGTGGTCAGCCTGCCCTATCTGGGCGGCAAGGTGATGATGACCATTTTAATGCCGCGCGAAGGACGATTTGAGAGCTTCCGCGCCGGGTTGGACGCCGCGGCACTGCGCCAAATTCTGGACGCGCGCTCGTACGGCGAAGTCGACCTGATGATGCCGCGCTTCAAAATGGAAAGCGATTTTTCGCTGGGCGAGACGCTCGCCGCGATGGGCATGCCCACCGCATTTACCGACGGCGCCGATTTCTCCGGCATGGACGGCACGCGCGACCTGCACATCGGCGCGGTGGTGCACAAGGCTTATGTGGATGTGAATGAAAAAGGCACCGAGGCCGCCGCGGCCACGGCCGTGTTGATGATGCGCGCCATGGCCCCTGCGGGCGGGCCTTTGGAAATCAAGGTCGACCGCCCGTTTATTTTCCTGATCCACGATGAGCCCAGTGGGGCGATCCTGTTTATGGGACAGGTGAACCAGCCGCAGCCCTGATGCATGATAAAAAAACGAGCGCCGCGCGGCGCTCGTTTGGTTTAATCTTCCTTGGAATTTCCCGGCGTTTCGCCGGCGGATTCCATTTCGGCCAGGGCCTGTTTGTAGAGTGAACGAAGGTTGCGGCGGTGCAGGTCTTCGGCCAGACCGCCCAGGAATACGCGGCTTTTTCCGCAGGATTCAATATCGATGGCGGCCAGGGCTTCGCCGGGGTTGCGTTTGCGGGCCGCGGCGCGCACCGCTTTGCGAATGATGGTCAGGTAGCTTATGTTGGCTTTGACGGCTTCGTCAATTTCGCCGCGCAGGATGATATCGCCGTGGCCCTGGACGATGTTCTCCAGGCCCATCTTGCCAATGCGCTTGATGGTCGCGGCCATCTCGTCAATGTCGCCGTCCACCAGGAAAGGCAGCGGCAGGAAGGCGTCTCCGGCAAACAGAACGCGATCTTCTTCCACGAGTACTGAAAGACCGTCCGGGCTGTGACCGGGGGTGGGCATGAGAATCAGGCTCTTCTTGCCGACGCGCAGGCACATGTTGCCCTGATCGAACGTCAAGTGCGGGAACACCAGTTTGACTTGGCGGAAAAGCGCGTTCTGACGGCGGGCGGCTTCCAGCGCGGCCGGAGCGTTTTCCTGCATCAGAGTGCGACACAGCGAATGCGCGATGACGGTGGCGCCGGGGAAAAAGCCATTTCCCCACGCGTGATCGGCATGGTTGTGGGTGTTGATGATGTAGCGGACCGGAACGCCCAGCGTGTCTTCCACAAAGCTGCGCACGGCCAGGGTTTCTTCAGGCAGGGCCAGGGTATCGATCAACACAGCCCAGTTGGGGCCGGTTATGGCACCGGCGGTCACCTGGGCATAGATTTCACTTTGGAACCAGTAGACGTTTTCTGAAACACGTTCGCGCTGCATGGGCGGGAATCCTCGAAGTTTTGGTGCGTCCCCCTCGTTAGTCCGAGGGCTACAGAGGCAAAGAATAGCACAAAAAAGATAAAAAGTCAAAAAATGGCTGTACACTCACCGGATGCTGACAAAGACCGCGCCGGACAGCGACATCGACGCCCGGCGCGATGAATTACCTGGATGGCACGTTCTGATTTATTCCGGCCGCAGCAAATCGTAGGCCGGGGCGGCGGATTGGGCGGCGTGGGCTTCCTGTTCGCGCTGGGCGGCATTCAGCGCGGCCAACTGCGACGAGGAAATCAGGCCTTCTTTCAACACTTTGATCTCTTTCTGACCTTTGCGGTTGACGGTGATGCGCTTGAGCGCGACGTGCGTGTTGGTGGCGCGGCAGGTTTCGCACACGCGGGTGAACAGGCTGAGGCCGGGCAGCAGCATCGGGCCGATGCGACCGCCAAGGTCGCTGAACTGTCCATTCTCCAGCAGGCCGATCACAGGGGCAGTCTGATCCAGCGGG
>DAOUGY010000271.1:0-7807 GCA_034428975.1 Anaerolineaceae bacterium
CATACCCAGCAGGCGTCCCACCAGCGGGATGGTCAGCACAAAGCTGAGCGCCCAACTGGTTTCCACCGCCGAAATGGCCAGGCCGCGCCGCCGGTAGGCGACCACATCGCCGATGTAAGCCTGAATGGCAGGCACGAGGATGTTGTTGCCCAGGTTGCCCAGCACCATGGCCAGCAGAAAGGTGATGTAGGACGGCCAAAAACCGGCCAGCGCGCAGCCCATGACGAAGATGGCCAACCCCAGCAACATGCCGAACTTGCGCCCGCGCCGGTCGGCCAGCGGCGCCAGAAACGGCCCCAGCGCGCTGGTGCCCATGCCCGCGGCCAGCGCCAGCGAGATATCCGCCAGGTTGACGCTCATGCCGGCGGCGAAAACGGCGATAAACGGGTAGGACATGCGGTTGAGCGTGTTGACCACGATGCGCACCACGGTCAGCGCGCCGATTTGCAGCGGGATGGAGCCTTTGAAGCGCGCGCGCAGGTTCATGCGCGTGCCCGGCTGCGGTTGTACAGGAAGACGGCGATTTGCACGGCGGCCAGCAGGCTGAGCGCCAGCAGCACACCGTAGGCCGTCTGGATGCGCAGCGAACCGGATTGCGCCACCGGCGATTCAGGGTGCAGCACGGTGTCGGACGGCAGCAGCATGGCCCACAGCGCGGCGCCGAACAGCAGATTGCCGAGGGCCGTCAGCATGGGGCGGTTGATCAGGCTCAGGCCGGCCTGCAGCAGCACGGCCACCATGGCGAAGGTGAAGGGGATGCGCCAGCGCGGTTCGTCGAAGTACAACCCTCCCCAGTTGAGCTGCATGAGCAGCAGCGACATGGGCAGGTAGGTCAGCCAGAAGAACAGGCCGGTGCGTCCCAGCGCCAGCGACGCGCGCGCCAGTGGTTGTCGGCGCAGCAGCAGCGCAGCCAGGCCGGTCAAAGCGGCGGCGGCAAAGGTGAGCAGGCCGGTCCATACCCAGGCGCCGTGAACAATGACCAGGCGCAGGTTGAAGCCGATTTGGGCCTCGGCGGGAATCCAAAAGGCGGTCAGAACGATGGCCAACAAGGTGAGCAGCAGCCCGCGCGGCTGGCGAAATGCGGTGAACAGGGATGAGCGCATACCGGTATCTCCAAAAAGGGGATGAAAAAAGCCCTTCCCATTATACCGGGGAAGGGCTTCTGCGGTCGAAAACTGGAACGGCTAATCGATCGGCTTGTGCGGGCGTTCGGGCAGACTGCGCACGTACACCTGGCGCAAATCGAACGAGTCGACCCGCCCGGCGCGGCGCAGCAGGTTCAACTCATCGTCGGTGATGGGCGTGGCGGCGCTCAAATCTACGCTCGACTCAAAATCGCCGGTGAGAATATCCTGATACAGGCCTTCCCCCCAGTCAATCACGAAGGAGCCGTTCTTAAGGGCCAGAATCCACTGGCGCTGGATGGGTATTCCAGTTGGCATGTTACCTCCAGCGGGTGTGGTGCAAGCGATGATCCGCCGCTGGACTAGGCGGGATTGGGCACGAAGGTGGCGAAGGTCGTGTTGCGCAGTTTTTCGACCAGTTCACCCTGCGTTTTGCACCACAACTCATGAATCGGGCAATCCAGTTCAAACGGGCACAGGTTGGGGTTGAGCGTGCACTCGTTCAACGCGATCGGGCCGTCGATGGCCTCAATCACTTCCAGGACGGTAATTTCTTCCGCCGGGCGTGCCAGGGAGACGCCACCCCGCGCCCCCCGGGAGGTGTGAATCAGCCCGGCGATCGATAATTGGGAGATAATCTTGGCTAAAAAAGATGGCGGAATGCGTTTTTCTTCGGCAATCTGACTGGTTGCTGCGCGTGTTGCAGGTTCCAGACGGGCCAGATAAAGCATGGCGCGGAGAGCGTAATCTGCCTGTCGGGTGATTTGCATGGTGGTTCCCTCTTTTTGGATATGCGGGTAAAATTTATCCGCTTAACAGATTTTAATGGTCTTAATCGGATATTGATAGTGACAATTATCATACTGGCCCGGTGACCTTTCGCGTTGGTGTACAACTATTTTGCAACATTGTTGAAAATTTTCACAAATTACCCAATCGGAGGCGCGAGACGAAAATGGGATCCGGCGGCCTTGGGAGCCCCCGAAAAGTTTTTCCGAAACGGTAAGACGGCGCCGGCGGCGAGCCTACGCGCCGATTCGGTTTTCCTTTTGGCTGCGCGCAAGTATAATCAGGGGCATGAGTGAATTCCGTTTTACCTACCCCATTCAGGTGCGTTACGGCGATCTGGATCCGCAGTGGCACGTCAACAATGCCAACTTTCTTTCCTTCATCGAACAGGCGCGTTTTGCCTATCTGGTGCATTTGGGCCTGTTTGACGGAGAATCGTTCCTCGACCTGGGCCTGATTGTGGCCGATGTGCATATCGCCTACCGCGCGCCGATTGCGGTGGGCACGGATGTGCGCGTTGCGCTGCGCGTCAGCCGCATTGGTAACAAGAGCCTGACGTTCGAGTATCAGGTGGAGGACGCGACTGGCGGCACGCTGTTCGCGCGCGCCGAGAGTGTGATGGTCGCGTACGACTACCGCAGCCAGACCAGCCAGCCGGTGCCGGACGAGTGGCGCCGGGTCATCTCTGAATTCGAAGCTCTGGAAGGATAACCATGACTCTGCCCAACGTCGATACCCCCTATCTGCTGGAGTTTTTGAGCGGTTTGCTGAACACCCCCAGCCCCACCGGTTTCACCGATGCCGCGATTGCCTACACCGAGAAGGCCCTGGCGGCGTTCCCCGAACTGCGCCTGGAACGCACCGCCAAAGGCGCGCTGCTGGTCACCTGGCCCGGCGAGCGCAGCGATGCGCCGCGCGCGCTGACCGCGCACGTGGATACGCTGGGCGCGATGGTCAAGGAGATCAAGGGTAACGGGCGGCTGAAGCTGACCCAACTGGGCGGGTACGCCTGGAATACGGTGGAGGGTGAGGGTCTGTACGTTTTCACCAACGACGGGCGCAAGGTGCGCGGCTCGCTGCTGCTCGACAAGCCGTCGGTGCATGTGTACGGCAAACAGGCCGACACCAAGCGCGAGGACGATACGATGGAAGTGCGCCTGGATGAGCGCGTGAGCTGCGCCGACGATGTGCGCGCCCTGGGCATTGCGGTGGGTGACTTTGTGGCCTTTGACCCGCGCGTGGAGATCACCAACGGCTTTGTGCGCTCGCGTCACCTGGACGACAAGGCCTGCGTGGCCAACCTGGTGTCGGCGGTCAAGACCTTGCATGATGCCGGGCGCAAGCCGCTGCAAACCACTTATCTGTTGATCAGTAATTATGAAGAAGTCGGGCATGGCGCGGCGGCGGGTATTCCGGCCGAGGTGCGCGAGCTGATCAGCGTGGATATGGCGGCGGTGGGGGCCGGGCAGGAATCCGATGAGTTCCACGCCTCGCTGTGCGTCAAGGATTCGGGCGGGCCGTACCATCACGGCCTGAGCAATACGCTGCGCCGCCTGGCGGAGCAAGAGGGCATCGCCTACAAGGTGGATATTTACCCCTATTACGGCTCGGACGGCGAGGCTTTCTGGCGCGCCGGCGGGAATGTGTCGGTGGCACTGATCGGCCCCGGCGTGGACGCCTCGCACAATTACGAGCGCACGCATAGCGAAGCGCTGACGGCCACCACGCAGTGGGTGTGCGCCTATCTGTTGAGCGAGTAAACACAAACCGGATGCTTCCGGTTGAAGTGAATTGGTAAGACCCCGAAGGTTTTGTGCGGCCTGCGATGACTGCGACGTGAAACCTTCGGGGTCACTATTTCTCACATCCTAATCATCCTGTTCATCCGTGGATGATTCTTCTTCGGCGCGTTGTGGCGCTATTCCATCACTTTCCACAGGCGCACCGTGCCATCCGATGCGCTGGCGGCCAGCGTTTTGCCGTCCGGCGAGAACGCCAGGTCGGTGATGGCGTCCTGCGGGCCGCTCAACGAAGCGCTCGCGTGGAGCGTGGCAAGATCCCACAACTGCACCTGCGTGCCGGTGGCCGAGGCCAGCAGCGCGCCGTCGGGCGAGAAGGAAAGCGCCGTGGCCACGGCGGGCTGTTCCAGCGCGGCGATTTGCGCGCTATCCGCGGCATTCCACAGGTAGACCAACGGGACGAATTGACCGGAAATTGTGCCGCCCGCGGCGGTGGCCAGGCGGGTGCCGTCACGCGACAGGTCGATGCCCATGACGAAATCTTCGTGGCTGATGACCGGGCGCAGCGGGCCGGCGGGCAGGTCCATCAATTGCACCGTGCCGCGCGCGTGCCAGATGAGCGTCTTGCCGTCGGGCGCGAAGGTCGCCGAATAGACCGGTGCGGCGGTTTCAAAGCCGGTCAGCGGCGTGCCCATCACCCCGCTGGCCACGTCGAAGGGCGTCACCTGCCAGGTGTCGGCCGAAACCAGGCCGACCGTCGCGCCGTCCGGTGAGAAGGTGGCCGCCTGAACCAGGTGGGCGGGAATCAACGTCTGCAAAACAGCTCCGTTGGTCACGTCCACCAGCTCCACGCTGACCATGTCGTTGGTGACCGCCGCGGTGCGGCCGTCGGGCGAGAGATCCAAAATCATGCCCGGCGACGGCAGCGAATACTCGGCCAGGCTTTGCAGGCTGGCGCCGTCGAGCAGGCTGATGTGGGCGGTGCTGGTGCCGGTGGCGCTGTCGGCGTGCGTCCAAATCACGCCCAGCACACGGCTGTCGGTGCTCCAAACCAGGCGCATGGGGGCTTCAATCGCCGCCTCGGCGCTCTGCGTCAGCCCGGCGGCGTTGGCCGGGGCAATGGCCACGGGCGCAGGGGGCGTGGTGGGCGAAGGTTCGGGTGGGACGGTGGCGGTGGGCGGCGGGTTGGTTGGCGAGGCGATGGCGGCCGGTGTCTGCGCCGTGGAGGGCACGGTGGTGGTTTGCGGCAGGCAGGCGCTCAACATCACGCCCGCCAGCAGGAAAAATCCGATGAAACGTTTCATATTAACCTCACAATTGAGCCGTTTTATCATCCACGGCTCAGGCTGATTCTACTCCATACTGGAGCGTGCTCCATACTGGAGCGTGCTCCATACTGGAGCGTGCTCCATTCCAAGACGGTCGCGGGTCGGTTAACGTTCCAGGCGCAATGCAACGCTCTGCATGATCTTGGCTTTCAATCCGTCCAGCCACAGATTCAGGCGGGCCAGCGCGGCGCTTTTGATGCGCGACAGCCCGGCCTGCGTCTGCGTTTCTGCGGTCTCCACCAGGGCGGAGGCGCGATCCTGCACCGTCAGGCGGATGCGTTCCGGCAGGCTGCGCGGCCGGGTGATGAGCAGCAGCGGGCGTTCGTTGAGCGCAATGGTGAGCGAGCCGTTGGCGTTGAGCGGCGTCAGGGCGTCTTCGGAGAGGGATAAATTGGCGGCATCCGACGGGTAGGCGAAAACTTGCCGCCCGCCCAATGCCGACAGCGCCACAGGGCGCAGCGTGTCGCCGTCTTCGCTGCGCCAGGCAATCACCACCAGCCGGCTGTTTTGGATGAAGCGGTATTCATGCAGGCTGCCGGCGGCCTCGCCGCCCTGGCGGCCCAGCGGCAGGCTGTCCATCAGCAGGCCGGACAGGTTGGCCAGCGTCTGGCGCGTGGTGGGCGTGAGGGCGCGCCCGGGGTGCTGCGCGTCGGCGGTCTGGTCGCCGATGAGGATCAGGGCCACATGGGGGCGGCTGAGCAGCGGCACCAGCGTGCGCACCAGATAATCGGATTGGAGGGCATCCGGCAGCCCGCCGCGTTCACTCACCACCGGCTGCAGCAGGGTGATGTCCCAGGATAGCGAGGTGATCCACAGCGGCTTGTCGCCCGCCAGATGAATGACCTGCTGCACAGCCTGCACGCCGTCCAACGGGCTCAGGAGGGTCTCGGCGCTGGCGCAAAACTCGCCCAGCGGGTCCTGCCAGGAGACGGGCGTTTGCTCCGGGGGCGCGGTGCTGCCGTACAGGTGCAGGGCGACGCCATCCAGAGCGTTCCAGGCGCCCGCCGCCGCGACGGCCTGCAGGAATTCGAGCGGGTTGGTGACGCATTCGCCGGGGTGCGGCAGGCTTAAGCCGCCCAGCAAGACCGGCGCGCCGGGGTCGGCGTCTTTCAGAATGGCGTAGGCGCTTTGCAGCAAGCGCGCGTACAACGCGGGGTCGGGCGGGGCAGTCGCGTCCGGGGCGGTGGGGTACAGCCAGCGACCCCAACCGGTCGGGCTGTTGGGCTCGCCGCCGATCTCCCAGGCGTCCACGCGGCTGCCAAAACGCTGTGCAACGGCGGCGACATAGGCGCGCCAGTGCTCCAGCAGGGCTTGCGAGTCGACCGGTTGGCCGGGCCAACGATGCGTCAGATAGGCCGGGCCGCCTTCCAGCGCCAGCACCACGCGCAGGCCGCGCTGATGCGCCTCATCCAGCATGCGCTCAAAATCAATATACCGCGTCTCCAGGGAGTAGGCTGTTTGTAGCGCGCCGGCGGTGGGTTCCACTTCGTACCACGGCAGCACTTCGCGCGTCCAATTCATGCCCAGGGCCTGCTGCTCGTCCAGTTTGGCGGGCAGGGCATCGATGCCCACGCGCAGATGGGCCGCCGAACCCAGGCCCAGGGCGGTGATGCGCGGGGCGGAGGATTGCACGGGCGCGGCGGCGGCCTGCACCAGCCAGGCCAGCAGCGCCAGCAGCAGCGCAAACCGGATCAGTTTGGAGTGAAAAGAAAGTGCAGCATGGCGATTCCTCATGCCACAGGGAGCAAGAAGAGTGCCAGCGGCGGCGCGGCGCAGCCGGAGATGTTGAGCGGATAAATCTATAAATACTCTAAAAATCACCCCACTACGGGCCTGCCCGTATTGAATCGCCATTTTGTACCTTCTATAATGGGTTTACCCGACTGGGGCATATCCGAACGTACGGCTGATGAAGGCGGGCACAGCCCAAAATGCTCAAAGTCGATATTTGATGGTCGGTCACATCAGACGTCCCTATAAACGGGGTTGAGCGCCAAAATGCTGCCAACTTCAGCCGGGCAGCATTCGGCGTATTTTTTCACCCTCCGCCGGGCGCCAGAGCACTTTTCCATCACAGGCCGGCCGGCAACGGCCGCCATTCGTTCCACCGGTTCAGCATCCGCCCCGCATCCCATGTTGAACCGTGGGGTCTTCGATTGAGTTTCAGATTTGAACAGGTATTGTCGATGATGCAGTGGTATGTGATGCAAAGCAAACCGCGCAAAGAGGATTTCCTCTATCAGCAGCTGGCCATGCGCGAGATAGAGGCGTACTGTCCATGTGTTCGGACGCAGCCCAAAAATCCTCGCGCCCGGAAAATCCAACCTTATTTTCCGGGCTATTTATTCGTGCGCGTTGATTTGCATCAAGTCGGCCTGACGGCGCTGCGCTGGATGCCGGGCGCGGTGGGTATTGTGATGTTTGGCAACGATCCGGGCCAGGTGCCGGACGGCCTGCTGCCCGCGTTGCACCGCCAGTTGGAAGCGCTGGACGATGCCGGAACCAAAGCACCGGCCCAACGTTTTCACACCGGCGAGGCGTTGGTGATTGAAGAGGGTCTATTTAAAGGATACCGGGCGATTTTCAATGCGTACCTGCCCGGCGCGGAACGCGCCCGCGTTTTGTTGAAGCTGGTGCAAGATCATCAGGTGAATCTGGTTTTACCGGTTGCCCAACTAGGGCGAGAGTAACCCGACACATCCCGGCCCGCTGAACGGTTTGGAGATAACATGGGCTGGTTCACAGACGATTGTCAACCGAAACATCTTCCAGGTATGTCGGAATGGCGGAGCGCGCCTGCGCTCCGCTGGATGATTCTTCTGGCGCT
>DAOUGY010000272.1:0-5347 GCA_034428975.1 Anaerolineaceae bacterium
TGGATTGGGCCATCACCGCCAGCCTGGGCCTGGCGCTGCAGGGGCTGCCGTTGCAGCCGCACGATATCGACCTGCAATCCGACCGGGCGGGCGTGCTGGTCATGCAGGCCTGTCTGGCGGATTATGTCAGCCAACCGGTGGAATTTCGCGGCAGCGCAACGATCCAATCGACCTTTGGACGCTGCCAGATCGGCGGCGTGGTGGTGGAATGCATGGGCGACCTGCAAACGCGCGCGCCCGGCGAAGAGTGGAGCCGCCCGCCGGATATCCGCCAGCACCGCCGCTATTGCGATTATCACGGTTTGCGCCTGCCGGTGATGGATGTGGCCTACGAAGCGGGCGCTTATCGCCGCATGGGCCGCCTGGAAAAAGCGATGTGGATTGACGAATGGTTGCGGACGCATGAACGTTGATCGATTAAAACGATGGGGTGGACGGCTTGTCGTTGTGTCGCTGCTTGCGGCCGGTGGGCTGCTGGCGGCCGGTGGGCTGCTGGCGGCCGGTGGGCTGCTGGCGGGGTGCAGCGCGCCGCGCGCCGCCGAACCACCGCCGGCGGCGCCCACGGTCCGCCCTTCCCCGTTGCCCACCGCCACAGCCACCCCCACCCTGCCGCCCACCTACACACCCGCGCCCGGCCCGACGGCCACCGAAGCGCCGTCGTTTGAATTTATTCTGTCCGTGGAAAATGTGCTGCCCGGCTTCTTGCGCGCCATCTTTGTGGCGTCCGACGGGACGCTGGCGCTGGCCTCCACGCAGGGGGTGGCCGAATTGCCGCCGGACGGGCGGGCATGGAATACGATCACTTTTCGCGACGGGGTGGTGCTGGGCTTTGACCCCGCCGGACGCCTGTTGCGCATGGTGCCGGACGGCGCGGCCATCCGCGCGTGGGATGGACAGGCCTGGCAGGATTATGGTCTGGCGCAGGGCTGGATTGGGCTGGATAACCTGTTTTCTGAAACGCAGCCTGTGCGGTGGATGGGCGGCGCGCCGGATGTGACCTGGCTGGCCACGGCGCGCGACGTGCGCCGCTTTGACGGGCGGCGCTGGCGAGTGTTCCCGCCCGATGAGTTGAATCTGCCGCCGGTTGGACGCACATTGTTATCCACCCGTTATGTGACGGTCGCCGCGCTGGACGGCACTGCCTGGGCCGGCAACTGTTATGTGGACGGCGACCGGACGGTGGGCGGAGCCGGATTGCGCCGCTGGGACGGCCGCACCTGGCAGCCGGTGCGCCTGCCCGAGCCGGGCGGCTGCATCAGCGCGCTGGCGTTGGACAGCGAAACGCTGTGGGCCGTGCGCGATGGCGTGCTGTGGGGCATTCCGCTCTCCGGCGAAGGTGATCTGCAATGGCACACCCCGCCTCCGCCCGGCGGCGAACTGACCACTGGCGCCGCGCGCGATCTGTTGACGACACCCGACGGCGCGATCTGGGTCACATTGGAGCTGTGCAGCGACGTGGCATGTGGCTCGCAGACGCAGCTTTGGCGGCTGAAGGATGGCATCTGGCAGGCCGTGGGCGAACCACAAATCGGCGCGGGGCAAACGCTGCTGGCCGATTCGGACGGTCGCGTGTGGTTGTTCGACGCCGGGGGCTTGTGGCGCGCGGACGGCGCGCGCCTGGACCCGGCGGGCGCGTTGCGCCTGACGGCCTACGGGCGCACGACCGACGGCCGTTTGTGGCTTTTGGCCGATCGAAACGGTCAAAGCGGCGTGTGGCGCGAGCCGTAATGGCGAATCCTACGCTCTTCATAAGAATGTTGTTAAGTCAATTTGGGTATAAGTTGCTATAATAGAAAGTAGCTTGCGTGGAGTGATAAGGTCCAATGCATTTATTCTTGCGCATCACATTGGCGGCTCTGGCTTTATTGACTCTGGCTGCCTGCAATTTGTTTCCAATGCAACCGGTGGAGGCCCTCTCTCCGCTGGTTGTGGAAACCTCTGAAGCCTCATCTGTGACGCAATCCGCTGCATCGCAAGCCAACCGCACGTCCACCCACACCCCCCCCACCGAAGTTGCGGTCAGTTCAATTGAACAAATTAACGGTAACCTGCGCGTGCGCCTGTTCACGCAAGAGGAAGCGGTGGTGCAGCAGGATCGTTTCACCCTGGTGGGTGAAGCGCCGATTGAGACGATTGTGAGCGTGAACGACGAGATCATCGTTGTGGGCAAGGAAGAGTCATTTTCGATTGAGCTTGGGTTGGAAGAGGGTATCAACCTCATTGAGGTCGTGGCATCCAACCTCATCGGAGACCAGGTGGCTTTTCAACTCATTGTCACGTACGAGCCCACCCCTTAAAATTTTTCTGTGTGGGGAGAAAAAACCATGATGAAGAAAACGGTTACTCTACTTATTATCGCCCTGGCCTTTGTGCTGGCGCTGACCAGCCTGCAACCGGCGGCAGCGGCGGACCTGGCCAAGACCAAGAATCCGCCCAATGATAAACAAACCGAGCAGGCGGATTTGCAGGCGACCAAACATGCCGACCAGCAGAGCGCCAAAGCCACCAAGCAAGCCGAAATTGACGACAAACAGGCCACCAAGAAGGCCGAAATTGACGCCATGCAGGCCACTAAACAGGCCGAGCAAGCACTGAAGAAGGCGCAAAAAGAAGCCGAGAAGAACGGCAAAAAAGGCCCCAAGGCGGAGACCTTCCGCGGCAAAGTGCTCAGCGTGGATGTTGGCGGCTTTACCCTTTCGCTGGCGGATGGGACAACCGCGGCCTTTGTGGTGGATGCAACCACGGTCTTTAAGATCCCGGGTGTGAAGAATGCCAGCCTGGCCAACGTGAACGTAGGCGTGCTGGCGGCGGTGAGCGCCGTGAAAGACCCCACCACGCTGGTGTTGACGGCCAAATCGGTACACATCATCCCCGGCAAACCGGTGCACGTGCACCGTGTGGGACGCGTGACGGCCTATACCGCCGGTGTGAGCATCACCATCGAAGCCAAGGGCGAACTCTTTACCTTCCTGTTGACCCCCGAAACCAAGATTTTACCCAAGGACCGCGCGCTTTTGCTGAAGGTGGGTTCGTGGGTGACGATCATTTCGCGCCGCGACGTGACCGGCGGCGCGCTGACCGCCCAGGGCGTGGTGGTGCACCCCGATAAATTCGCCGTGACGGAAACACCCACCGAAACCCCGGTTGTGACCGAGACGCCCACCGAAGCCCCAACCGAGACGCCCACCGAGGCTCCGACGGAAACCCCCACCGAGACCCCCGTGGTGACCGAAACGCCCAACCCGTAACCGGTGATCAAAACCCAATCAGCGCCCAACCGGGCGCTGATTTTTATCCGGGTATAAGCAAGCGTCAGGCGGGTTTGGGGCGGTAGCCGGAGGTGTAGATCGAATATACCGCTTGCACTTCAGCCGCATCGAGACGGATTTCGTTCAGCCCCATGCTGCGCGCCAGGATGATCACCCGCGCGGTGGTTTCCACCGCCAGGGTGGCTTCGTAGGCCTGCGCCAGGTTGGCACCCACCGTCACCAGCCCGTGGTGCGCCATGAACACGGCGCGCCCATCGCCGGCGGTGTCCACGGTCACATCGGCCAGTTCCTGCGTGCCGGGCCGGCGGTACGGCGCGATCGGCACTTCCGCCCCCAGGCAAGCGGCGGATTCAGTCAGCACCATGGGAATGGGCGTGTTGGCAATGCCGAACACCGAGCTGTACGGCGCGTGGCTGTGCACCACGGCCATCACGTCGGGGCGGCGGCGGTAAAACGCCAAATGCAGCGCCATTTCCGACGTCGGCTTCCAGTAGCCGCGCTGCTGGCGGCCGTCCAGATCGACCACGCAGATATCTTTGGCTTTCATGCGGCTGTAGGGCACGGCCGACGGTTTGATGGCGATCAGACCGGTGTACGCGTCGCGCGCGCTGACGTTGCCCTGCGAAAGGTGCGCCAGGCCGTCGGACTGCATTTGCAGAGCCGTTTCCAGCACCTGTTCGCGCAATTCTTGTAAGAACATGGCATGCTCCATGAGTTTGATTTCCATGATTGTACACCCGTCTTTGGCCGCCGGAAAATGAAGCCGGGTGCTGAAAGCAACCATTATGGTGTACAATTGCCCAGGCGCCGGTTTCGGCGTCAATTTTGAACGATATGGCAAGGAGAAAGAAAATCATGAATTCCAAGCTTCGCATATTCTTCGGCCCGGCGCTGCTGCTGGCCGGAATCCTGGCGCTGACGGCCTGCGGGCCGGCGGCCGCCCCCACTCCTTCCGCCGCGGAAATGACCCAGACGGTCGCCGCGCTGCAGGCGGAGGCGATCTTAACCGCCCAGGCGGAAGCCGCGCAACTGGCGCAGACGTTGGATGCCGCGCGCACCCAGGCGGTGGCCACGGCTTATGCCGCGCTGACGCAGGAAGCCCAGCTGCATCCGTCGGCCACACCCACCCTGCCGCCCACCGCCACCCCGCCGCCCACCAACACCCCCACGGTGTACTACGTGCCCCCCACGGTGGCTGCGCCCACCGCCACCGCCACCCAGTCCGCGTACTCCTGCACGGTGACGTCGGTTTCACCGGCGGCCAAGACCGAGTTCAGCGCGGGCGCCGACTTTGACGCCAAATGGACGATCAAGAACACCGGCACGCAAACCTGGAAGGTGGACGACGCGGATTTCCGTTACGTCAGCGGCGACAAGATGCAGGAACGCGACCTGTATGACCTGAGCAAAAATGTGGCCACCGGGGAAAGCGTGGATGTGATTGTGGATATGACTTCCCCTTCCAGCGCGGGCACCTACAAGACCACCTGGGCGCTGGTGCAAAACGGCGTGACGGTCTGCTCGATGAGCGTGGAGATCGTTGTAAAATAGTTGAAATTGCTCAATTAAAGTGAAATTTCGGTAACTCAATGCACAGGTCGTGCTAAAATAGTCCCAAGCAGGCCGGGCGTACTGCCCGGCCGAATTTTTTATCTGTTGAATGGTAGAAACCGTGAAGCAAACCGCTTCGCGCAAGCCTTTTGGGGGGAGGGGAGCGCTCGAAAAGAAACGTCTGGCTTTGAATGAGCCTTTGCCCGCGCGACTGCCGGCAAGGGTGTTTGTGCCTGGGTCTGACGGGTATTCCACGCATTTATATGATCTTCTGGCCGTGGTCAGCCGCTTTACCCGCCGGGTTTTGCAGGCGGGCGCCTGGTCGGCCCACATTGTTGAAGCATTGGCCGAATTGGGCGGCGCCGGTTTCGTTCACCGGGTCAGTCTCTATTGCCTGCAAGCCGAAGGCCGGCTGCACCGCTGTGGCCTGTGGCAGGCTGCCGGGCTTTCCACGGACCCCGATTGTGTGCCGGACGAATATTTCCCATTTTCGATTGAACAATTTGAGCGCTGGCAGGAAGCTGTCG
>DAOUGY010000273.1:0-5388 GCA_034428975.1 Anaerolineaceae bacterium
TCTCCCTTCCATGTGCCAGCCGCCGGACGTTCAGTCAGGCCAAATGCCGGCCGGTCATAGGCAATCACCCGCCCGTTCTGCGCCAGGGCGGGCATCACCTCACGCCACGAGAAGGTGCTCGCGCCAAACCCGTGCAGCAGAATGGTGGTCGTTTCGCCCGCGCCGGCTTCCTTGTAATGCACCTGCAAACCGTTGACCTCGATAAAGCGGCTGTCCGCATCCGCCAGATCGGCGGCCGGTCGGGTACCTTCCAATGGAGGAACCGGGATCAGAAATGGCACCACCGCCGCCAATATCACCACCACCAGCACAATCCATCCAATGACACGCAGAACTTTCATGGGGCATCCTCATTCGAGATTTCCTGCAATAATTCCAGGGTCGCCGCCGCTACCTGACTCTGTTGCGCCTCGCGGGAAATCTGCGCCGGCATGTCGCCGCTTTGCGCACCGTACCAGCCGAACTGGGCATGATTGCCGCCTTCGATGACGACGTACCGAGTGTTGGCCGGCAGCAGGCTGCGCGCCGCACGGATCTTGTCAGGTGTGGCCAGTCCGTCCATCGAGGCGGAAACGGACACCACATCCATGCCGCGGTCCGCCAGTGAGCTGCTCCCGGCCGGGTACGCCGCCCAGAGCACCAGCCCATCCACCGCTTGCGGGTTTCGGAAGGCAAACTCGGCCGCCATGGCGCCGCCCAGCGAGTGGCCGCCGACCACCCAGTGGTGGATCTCCGGGTAGGCTTGCATCACTTGCGTGGCGCGCTCCGGTGCAAACACCGCCAGATTCAACGGCATTTTCACGATCACCACCAGGTACCCCTGCCGGGCAATCTCCAGAGCCTCAGGCGCATACGCGCGTGCATCCACCCGCCCACCGGGGTAAAGGATCAGCCCGCTCTGCGCCACGCGATCGATCGGGGTAAACACCAGCCAGTCACCCGGCGTCACACTCACTTGCGCGTCACCCTGCAGCGCCTGCAGGGCTTCGGGCATGGGGGCCGCCGTCGACTCCGCCCAAATGACAAAACCCAGCGGGAGAAGTGTCAGCACCGCCAGCAGCGCCAGGAAAAAGATGCGTCGTTTCACGCTGTTCACTCCTTAAACAAAAATCGCATCAAGAATATTGTACGGTCTCTCGAAGCGATCCTCAAGTGAAAATGATACAAAGACTATACAATCAGGCCAGTCCAACCCCATCGAGCCTGTCCCGCGCACGCTGCCAAACGGCATCGAACATCGCCGCGGTCAACCGCCCTGTCTGGGTGTTTTGGCGGCTGGGATGGTACGCCGCCAGCAGCCACGGCCCATCCGGCGCCGGTTGCGTCAGCAGGTTGTGGGCAAAGCGCGGACGGGACTCGCCATTGGGCGCCAGTTCGCGCCACATCCAATCAAAAGCAATCTGCCCCAGCGCCACCACCCCGCGCACCGGCGCAAGCAGAGTCATTTCCTCACGCACATACGGAAAACAGGTGGTAATTTCAGCGGTCGTGGGTTTGTTGTCCGGTGGGGCGCAGCGCGCCACCGCGGTGATGAATACATCATGCAGTGTCAGGCCGTCGTCGCGATGCTCCCAACTGGACTGGTTGGCAAACCCGGCGCGATGCAAGGCTGCATACAGGAATTGCCCGGATGAATCGCCGGTGAACATGCGCCCAGTGCGGTTGGAGCCGTGCGCGCCTGGCGCCAGCCCCACCACCAGCAGCCGGGCTTGCGGGTCGCCAAAACCGGGCACCGGCTTGCCCCAGTAGTCCTCGTCACGGTAGGCGCGCCGCTTGACACGCGCCATTTCCTCGCGCCAGGCCGTCAGGCGCGGGCACTTGCGGCAGGTGATGATCGTTTCGTTATGAGCATCCCAGGCAGCACAGTCGCTCATGGCCATCTTCCGTCTCAGTCAATCCACATGGCATCGCCGAACGAATAAAAGCGGTAGTTCAGGCGAATGGCTTCGCGGTAGGTCTCCAGCACGCGCTCGCGTCCGGCAAAGGCGCTGACCAGCATGATCAGCGACGATTTGGGCAAATGAAAATTGGTGATCATCGCATCCACCGCACGGAAGGTGTACCCCGGCAGGATGAACAGGTTGGTCGGGCCGGTGATGGCCGCCACCGCATCGTCCGCCGCGGCCTGTTGCGCGGCACTTTCCAGCGTGCGAACGCTGGTGGTGCCCACCGCCACAATGCGCCCACCGTTGCGGCGCGCCGCGTTGATCTCCCCGGCAGCCTGCGGGGTCATCTCGCACCACTCGGTGTGGATGACATGCTCGCGCGGGTCGTCCTCGTTCACCGGGGCGAACGTGTCCAACCCGACGTGCAGCGTCACCGTTGTCAAACCCACACCCTTTGCCTTCACCCGCTCAATCAACTCCGGGGTAAAGTGCAGCCCGGCGGTGGGGGCCGCCGCCGAACCGGTCTCGCGTGCATAAACCGTCTGATAACGCTCCGGGTCGCGCAGCGGCTCGTGGATATACGGCGGCAGCGGCATCTGGCCCACCTGCGGCAGGTAAGGTTCCACCGCTTCGGTAAAGCGAATCAGGCGGCGCGATCCTTCCAGTGCGTCCAGCACGTCCACCTGCGGGCCGTTCTCCACCTGCACGCGCGTGCCGGGCAGCATCTTTTTGCCCCCCACCAGTGCTTCCCACACGCCGTCTTCCACGCGGCGCAGCAGCAGCAGTTCCACCCGCCCGCCGGTCGGCTTGCGCGCGAACAGGCGCGCCGGGATGACGCGCGTCTGGTTCACCACCAACAGATCGCCCGGGCGCAGGTAATCCACGACATCCCAAAAGGTGCGGTGTTCCAATTCCGGCGCGGCGCGGTGCAGCACCAGCAGGCGTGAGGTGTGGCGCGGTTCCACCGGGGTCTGCGCGATGCGCTCCACCGGCAGATCGTAATCAAAATCGGTCGTTTTCATGCGAGGGAAAAATCCGTTCCTAGACTGTTATTCTTGAAAATCCAGCAAACCGGGTTGCTGCGCCTCGTTGCGCACTGGCAAACCAAGGTGCTCATAAGCGCGGTGCGTGGCCACCCGGCCCTGCGGCGTGCGGTCCAAAAAGCCCAATTGCAGCAGGTAAGGTTCCACCACGTCCATGATGGTGTCCGGCTCTTCGCTGATCGAGGCGGCGATGGTGTTCAACCCCACCGGTCCGCCGTTGTATTTTTCGATGACAGTGCGCAACACGCGCACATCCACATCGTCCAGCCCCAATGAATCCACATTGAGCAGGTTCAGCGCATCGGCCGCCACCTGCCGGTCGATCGTACCATCCGCGCGCACCTGGGCAAAATCGCGCACACGGCGCAGCAGGCGCAAAGCCACGCGCGGGGTGCCGCGCGCCCGCCGGGCGATCTCGTCCACGCCGTCGGCTTCGGCATGCACGCCCAGCATGTGGGCCGCGCGCTGCACAATTTCCCGCATGGCCGCCGGTGAGTAAAAGTCCAGGCGGTACACCGCGCCAAAGCGCGCGCGCAGCGGCGCCGTGACCAGCGCCAGGCGCGTGGTGGCGCCGATGACCGTGAATCGCGGCAGCTTGAGACGGATGGAGCGCGCCGCCGGGCCCTTGCCAATGACAATATCCAGCGCGTAATCTTCCATCGCCGGATAGAGCACTTCTTCCACGGCGCGGCCCAGGCGGTGAATCTCATCAATGAAGAGGATATCCCCCGCGCGCAGATTGGTCAAAATCGCCGCCAGATCACCGGCACGTTCAATTGCCGGCCCGGCGGTGATTTTAATGTTCACGCCCATCTCGTTGGCCAGCATATGCGCCAGGGTGGTCTTGCCCAACCCGGGCGGGCCGTAAAACAGCACATGATCCAACGGCTCGCCGCGTTTGCGCGCGGCGGCAATCAGGATGGCCAGGTTTTCCTTCACCTGTTCCTGTCCGATCAATTCGGCTAGCGCCCTGGGGCGCAGCGCCTGATCAATGCGGTCATCGGGGCGCGATTCGGGGGTGACCAGACGGTTCTGGGGGTCGCTCATACGCTTGATTATACCGCACGGACAAATTTTCGATACCAAATCGGCCGCCGCGATTCTCTGCGCGATCGTGGTGAAGGCGGTATAATCGTTTTGATCCCTACCCGTCAGGAGCGAGCCATGTCCAATGTCCATATTTCCACCCACCCGCTGGTGCAGCACAAACTCTCCCGCCTGCGCAATGTGGCCACCGAACCCAAGAAATTTCGTGAGCTGGTACGCGAGATCGCCAGTCTGCTGACCTATGAAGCCACCGCCGACCTGGCGTTGCAGGCCCGCGATGTTCAAACGCCGCTTGCGGTGACACAAGGGCAGGAATTGAAAATGAAAATCGGTCTTGTGCCGATCTTGCGCGCCGGTTTGGGCATGGTGGAAGGCGTGTGGGAACTGATGCCCAACGCCGAAGTCTGGCATATCGGCCTGTACCGCGACGAAAAGACGCTCAAGCCGGTCGAATATTACAACAAACTGCCCGTCGAACCGACCGTCTCCGTCTGCCTGATCCTCGATCCCATGCTGGCCACCGGCGGCTCGGCGGTGGCGACTGTTGACATTCTCAAGCGTTGGGGCGTCAGCCGCATCAAGTTTGTCGGCCTGATCGCCGCGCCCGAAGGCCTGAACCGCCTGCAACAAGCCCACCCCGACGTGCCCATTCACCTGGCCGCCCTGGATGATCACCTGAACGAGCGCGGCTACATCGTGCCGGGCCTGGGTGACGCCGGCGACCGCCAGTTCGGTACGGCCTGATCGCCATAATAGCCCCCCAAAGGCTTGCCGATTTTTCGCAGGTGCTGTTATAATCGGGGGCACGCCACCGTAGCTCAGCTGGCAGAGCAGACGTTTCGTAAACGCCAGGTCAAGGGTTCGAATCCCTTCGGTGGCTCACAATCAACTCCAGATGATCTGGAGTTGATTTTTTGATTGGCTTGGATCATTCAGGCGCACCGTGGGGGCGCCCCAACCCACCGCCGCTAATCCCACATGATTATGCCGGTGTCTTCCAAAGCCTGTTCCCCACATTGAGCACAGCGATATTGCGATACATCCGCATCCGCCGGTACCAATTCCGACTGGCACGCATCGCACTGGAAGCAGGTTTCATACACGGTTCTGTGGTTGTGGCGTACGCAAACATAAAAATGAGACTGGAGCGTGCGGCATTGCGGGCAGGCCAGCAAACGCCGTTCGCGGACAACATCCGTCGGCGTCACGCCCTGCAATCGGGCGAGAATTTCCGCTTTGAGCTCATCCGGCAGGCTCATCGGCAGACCGGATTGGTCGATGGCAAAATCCATCATGCCAACGCCCAGGAAAAATAACTTCTCATACCCGCAGTTGCGGCAGTGCACACTAAAGCCTTTCCCCATTCCCACCTCCAGATTTAAAATATTTATATATTCTTAATTTATTTTTTA
>DAOUGY010000274.1:0-1954 GCA_034428975.1 Anaerolineaceae bacterium
ACCACCCACAGCCTGCGCATCCTCAAATGGTTCACCCCGGCCAACGGCCTGGAAGAACCCATCTTCACCGTCACGCGCAATGGTGAACCGGTGGCATACACCGGTGCGGTCTACAAACGGCCCGCGGCGACCGGCCGCGACTATCTGACGATTAAGGCCGGCCAGAGCGTCACCTACACCGTCAACCTCGGCGATTATTATGATCTTTCCGCGGACGGTGAATACGAAATTCAGTTTGCCGCGCAGTCCATCTACCTATTCAGCGAAAAAGGGAGCGCCAACACCGCGGCGGATGTGCTCGTTTCCGATGCCGTCCAGGTAAAAGTCGAAGGGCGACTGCCGCAGGCCAAACCCACTCAGCCGCCACCCCCGCCGCCCAGCGGAACATCGTTCAACGGCTGCTCACTGACCCAGCAGGCGATCCTCAACAATGCTCGCGCTAAAGCGTCCGTTTATGCCGGCGATGCCGAAAACTACCTGAACGCCAATCGCTCGGGCACAACCCGCTACACGGAATGGTTTGGGGCGTACACCAGCTCCCGCTTCAACACAGTCTCCAGTCATTTCACCAGCCTGTCCAATGCATGGGACACCGCCGGTGTGACCTTTGACTGCAAGTGCAAGCAGAACTACTACGCCTATGTCTACCCCACCAAACCGTACACCATCTACCTGTGCAAAGTCTTCTGGCAGGCACCCCTCACCGGCACCGATTCGCAGGCCGGTACACTGATTCACGAGATGAGCCATTTTAACGTCGTGGCGGGCACCGATGATTACGTGTACGGACAGGCCGGCGCGCGTAATCTGGCGATCACCGATCCCGACAAGGCCGTGATGAACGCCGATAATCACGAATATTTCGCCGAAAACAATCCGGCGCTGCCGTAAAACCGACATCCTTTTGAATGACCGGCTTCCCGTCCAACCAACGGGAAGCCGTTTTTTTCAATGCAACTTTTCCACCCCGGCTGCATCCAACCTGATAATCATCGTCTCACACAGGTAAAAAAAAATCAAAGGTAGCCCATGAAAAAGAAACCCGTTCCCGCCCCGCGCCGTTCATTCCCGCTCTGGCTGATTGCCGTGCTGCTGGTCGCCGGCATAGCCGCCGCCGCGCTGCTGCTGCGAACACCCGCAACCTCGACCGGTACGCAAGCTCTGCCCGCCGATGTCTCCCCCGCCAAAGCGCTGGCCATGCGCGACGCCGGTGCGTTTGTTCTGGATGTGCGCCAACCCGAAGAATGGAGTTCTGGCCACATTCCCGGCGCCACACTGATTCCGTTGGGTGAACTGCCCAATCGGCTTGCCGAGGTTCCCACCGACCAGGACGTGGTCGTCGTATGCCGCTCCGGCAATCGCAGCGCCCAGGCTCGCGACATCCTCAAAGATGCCGGCTATACGCATGTCACCAGCATGGCCGGCGGCATGAACGACTGGGCCGCTGCCGGATATCCGACCGTCACCGGGCCGTAGTATCCCCCTCTTTTCCGGCAAAATCGGCGGGCGCTTTTTTACGGCGCTCGCTTTTCTTATGTTACAATCCTGTGCAGAATGCCTTGATCGACCAGTCTGCGAGGGATGTCATGACCAATCACCAACCCCCCATTGTGATCGGTATTGCCGGCGGCTCCGGGTCCGGCAAAACCACTGTTGCCAGGATGATCCTCAAGCGCGTCGGCCGTCAGCGCATCGCTTTCTTACAACACGATTCCTACTACCGCGATCTGCGCGACCTGCCGTCCAACCAACATTCGGCCATTAACTTCGACCATCCAGATGCCTTTGAATCCGAATTGTTGATCGAGCACATCCAAACCCTCAAACGCTGGAAACCGGTGGAAGTGCCCATTTACGATTTCACCACCGACTCACGCACTGAACGCACGATCCACGTCGAACCGCAGCGCGTGATCCTGGTGGAAGGCATTCTCATCTTCTCGGAGCGCGCCCT
>DAOUGY010000275.1:0-3441 GCA_034428975.1 Anaerolineaceae bacterium
GGCGCTACTGCCCAAGGATCATTCCAAATGGCTTTTAATGGACTGCGCCAATTCTTCGTTGATGCCCGGCACGGCGGTCAGTTCGTCAATCGAAGCGGCCAGAATGCGGTCCAGGCTGCCAAATTCCGACAGCAGGGCCTTGCGCCGCGCCGGACCGATGCCGGGGATGGCATCCAGGCGCGAGGCCAGGCCGATTTTGGTGCGGCGCTTGCGGTGGGCGGTGATGGCGAAGCGGTGGGCTTCATCGCGGATGCGCTGCACCAGATACAGGCCCTACGAATGGCGCGGCAGCAGCAGCGATTGGCCGCGGCCCGGCAGGAACAACTCTTCCTGCTGTTTGGCCAGGCCAACCACCGGCACGCGCCCGAGCAGGTTGAAGCGCTCCAGCACGCTCACCGCGCGTCCCAACTGCCCTTTGCCGCCGTCGACGATCAGCAGGTCGGGCAAAAAGGCAAACGACGGATCGATTTTCTTGCCGGGGGCGCGGTCTTCCTGGGCCGAAAGCCAACGGTTGAAGCGGCGGGTGAGCACCTCTTCCATACTGGCGAAATCGTCCGGGCCGTCCACGCTTTGAATGTTGAAGTGGCGATAATGTTTTTTGCTGGGCACGCCCTGCTCGAAGACCACCATGCTGCCGACCGAGGCTGTGCCCTGGGTGTTGGAAATGTCGTAACACTCGATGCGGTTGGGCGGCTCCTTCAATTGCAGGGCTTGTTGCAGTTCGGCCAGCGCTTCGCTTTGCTTGTTTTTGTCGGCCTCCCATTGCGCGCGCAGCGCGCGCAGGGTCTCTACGGCGTTTTCGGTGGCCATATCCACCAGTTCCTGGGGCGTGCCCTGGCGCGGCACCACCAGCTCCACCTTGGATTCCTTGCGGCGGGTGTGCAGCCATTGTTGAATGATCTGGGCTTCTTCGATCTCGTTGGGCAGCAGCACCTGCTGGGGGATGGTGGCGGCTTCGGCGTAGAATTGCTTGAGGAACTGTCCCAACACTTCCGAGTCGCTGGCTTCTTCGGTGCCTTCCAGGATGAAATATTCGCGTCCGATCAATTTGCCGGCGCGAATAAAGAAGATCTGCACGCAGGCCTCGCCATCCGAGCGCGCGATGGCCATCACGTCCGAGTCAATCTGGTCGGACGAGACCACTTTTTGTTTTTCCACCACGCGTTCAATCGCGCCGATCTGATCGCGCAGCGCGGCGGCGCGCTCAAAACGCAGGTCTTCGGCGGCCTGTTCCATTTCAGCACGCAGGCGCGAGACGATCGGGTCGGTGTGCCCGTCGAGGAAGGCGCACAGGTCCTCGATCATCTGGCGGTAGGCGGTTTTATCCACCGCGCCGATGCACGGCCCGGAGCACAATTTGATATCGTAGAACAGGCATGGGCGTGCATCCTGTCCGGTGATGACGCGGTCGCACGTCAGGTAGGGGAAAATGCGGCGCAGCACGTCCAGCGTTTGGTGCACCGCCCAGGCCGATGTGTAGGGGCCAAAGTAGCGCGAGCCGTCCTGCACCATCAGGCGCGTGACGGTTACGCGCGGGAAGTCATCCGCCCAGTGCACTTTGATATAAGGGTAGCGCTTGTCATCCTTCAGGCGAATGTTGTAGCGCGGGCGGTGTTTCTTGATCAGATTCATTTCGAGGATCAGGGCTTCCAGTTCGGAGCCGACCAGAATCCACTCGATGTCGGCGATATTGCGCACCAACTGGCGGGTCTTGAGGTTGAGATCGGCGCTGTTGTGGAAGTAGGAGCGCACACGGTTGCGCAGGTTGATGGCCTTGCCAACGTAAATCACCTCACCGCCGGCATTTTTCATGATGTAGCAGCCGGGTTTGGTTGGCAGGTTATCCAAAATGCCCTGAATGTGCGCGGAGAGATCGCTCATGGGCTCGATTTTATCACGGGGGATGGAGAGGCGTCAAAAGCGGCGGGGAAATGTCAGGGCGTCTGAAAATACTCCGCCCGCAGCGATTTCAGTTTTTCGGCATCCACCCGCCCGGCCAGCAGGCTGAAGAAATCCGCCGAGGTAACCACCCGTCCGCGCCCGCTTTCGGCGTAGTCGCGCAGAAATTGCAGAAAGGTGGCGTCGCCCATGAGCAGGCGTAGATCATGCAAGAAGAGCGCGCCGCGCAGGTACACGGCGTTGACGTACGGGCGAAAACCGGAGAAATCGTAGATGGTGCTGTCCACCCAGCCGAGCGGCTCCCAGCGTTCGATGCGGTAGCTCCACCACC
This sequence comes from Anaerolineaceae bacterium, assembly GCA_034428975.1. Classification (GTDB taxonomy): domain Bacteria; phylum Chloroflexota; class Anaerolineae; order Anaerolineales; family Anaerolineaceae; genus DAOUGY01. The sequence continues at coordinate 2,231 of DAOUGY010000275.1, forward strand.
AGCCTGCCTGATCGGGAAAGACGCGCTCGTAAAACAGGCGTTCGCTGTATGTGGAGAGAGCTTCGTCCAACCAGGGCTCCAGGGCGGCATCGCTGCCCACGCCGGCAAACCACCACTGGTGGGCCACTTCGTGCGCGGTGAGGGCGGTCAGATAGCCCAGCGGCGTGCCGAGGTAGGCGGCGTAATACTCCTGCCCCAAAAAGTACAGCCCGTCGTATTCCATGCCGTCGAAGAATTCGCCTTCGACGATGGACAATTGCGCGCGTGGGTATGCACCGAACCATTCGGAATACAACGCCAGCGCACCGGCGGCGGTTTGCAGGGCGGCTTCCCCGGCGGCGGCGTGTTCGGGCAGCACCGCCTGACGGATGAGCACCGCACCGGCGCGCGTTTCCTGCAGGGTCATGCCGCTGACCAGCGACAGGCTTAAGGTGCGCGCGGCGGGCAGGCTGTAGCGGCGCAGATCGCCGGAGCGTTCTTCCGGCGCGCTGCTCATCACCACCAGGTCCTCCGGGGCGTTGAGCACCGACAGGGTCATCTCAAAATCGGCGGCGGGGTAGACCAGGTACTCACCGGCTTCACCCGGTTCGTGAGTCAGCCAGCCGGCGGCGGACCGGTGGGGCGGCAGAAAGGGAAACCAGTCGCACAGGTTAAGCTGGTGCGGGCTGCGCCCCAGCACGCCGGCTTCTGGCGGGATCTGCAAACTGAATTCGATGGTAATGGACAATGCGTCCTGTGGCGCCAGTGGCACGCTCAGCGGCAGGCTCAGCCGTGCGCCGTCCAGCCGGGCATTGGGCAGTGCGTCCGCGTCGTTGACGGTCAGGCGCTGCATTTGAAACACCCGCTCGCGCCGGTTGGGCTCCACCACCAGCACGATCTCGTCCAGCGGCTCGCCGGTGGTGTTGGTCCAGTCCAACCGCTGGCGCGCCGTCAGGCTGGCGGATGCCCAGTCCACCCGGGCGTCCAGCGTATACACCGGGCGCGCTTCCGGTGGCGCGGTGGGGAGGGTGAGGATGGTGGGAGAAGGGGCAGGCGAAACGGCGGCGGTGGCGGGGAGCGGCGCATGTGGCGCGGCAGACGTGATCGTTGCGGCCGGGGCGGGGGTGACATAACCGGAGCAGCCCGCCGGCAGCAAGCACAGCACAGTGGCGCACAGCAGGGTGAAAAAGCGGCGGGGCATCGTCATGGCATCGACCTGCGGGAATCTGGTT
>DAOUGY010000276.1:0-1549 GCA_034428975.1 Anaerolineaceae bacterium
CGCGCCACCGATGTGGATGATCAGGCTGCTGGCCGCGCCGCCAATGCGCTGGCCCATGGCCCCGGCAATGGGGCCCTGAAAGCCGACCGCCACGCCGCCCACCAGGCCGATCAGGATCGCCAGTATCGAGTGCAACATGCCCGCCTCCGTGTAGATGAGTGATCGGGGGTGCGCTGCCTGAAATGAAATCAGGTCCGGCGGCCAGGCGATTCTTCGCCCATGCGCCTGCCGGCCGCGCGTATCCCCATGAATAGGTTATTCTACCCGATGATTTTTATATAACGTTGCGCAGCGCCGCGGTGAAGACTGACGCGCTTTCAGCGGGGAGCATTTGCGTCAAAGCCTCGTCCAGCGCCTGCAGCGCGCCGGTCAGCCCGGCCGGGCGCAGCCCAAATTCCATCAGGAATTTTCGTACCCATTGCACGTACTGCGTGAACAGCTCTGGCCGCTCAAGCGCTGTGGCGTCCTCCAGGTAGCTGAGGTGGTAGCGCACGTCGCGGCGGGTTGCTCCGCGTTCATCCTCCAGCGGGCTGATTTGTCTGGCAACGCGTTCGATGATCGCGTCCCGCTGTGCGCTCAGGGCCCGGCAGGCAGGCAAATCGTACTCCAGCCCGCGGTGCGCGGCGGCAAAGTGCGGCTCGGCCAGCGGAAAGGCTTCGCGCAGCACCAGCCCCACCTGGCGGGCCGTGCAGGCGATAAACTCTTGCACGTGGTGCGTGCAGGCGCCGCGCTGCACCATCACCAGTCGGTACTTGACCCAGTAATCGGGATAGATATTGCGGGAATCCGAGCGCAGCGCAGTGATTAAATAATTGAGGTGGTACTGGATATCGATACGGGCATACCCGCGACCGTATTCGTCAAAGCGGTTTTTCCAGAACGGGTTGGTGTACAGGTCCGCGAGGATGGCGTTCGCCAACAGCGGACGTGCTGATTCAAGAATTTCACAGGCCGATTCAACCAGTGAAGCAGGCAGCACGGGCAGCTCCTTAATTGTCCAGGAAACAGCGCAAGAATATGAATATTGTATCGTTTTTAGTCCACCTGTCCACAAAAAAGACAGGAGAAACTGACTTCCAGGCGGGGATTATACAATCCCGAATAACGTTTTTTTTCACGATCAGTTGGATTGGCGCTGAAAACCAAGTTGCTCGAATTTGCGGATGGCGGCAGAGTCGCCAGCATGACAGGAAAGCCGCAGGCTGTTAAAGCCATGTTCAACCAGTGCGTGTTGCGATTTTTCCAGCAGGGTCGTTGCCAACCCGCGCCCCTGCCAGTTGACGTCGGTGATCAGATCGATCAGTCTCGGCGCGCTGTCACCGCGCGGCAGCGCGATCAGGCAGGCCGAAACAACGCGCTCATCGAGTAAGCATATCCACGAACAATCCAGCAGCAACCGGGCATCGCTGGAATAGAAATAGCCAAATAATCTCAGCCGCAGCGCGGGCAAGGCGTCATAGCCCAGTCTGTAAGCCTTGCGTATGAGGTCGGCCAATGCATGCAAATCGCCGCTGTTGGGGTGCAGCAAGTACGCGCCTGGAACCGGCAG
>DAOUGY010000277.1:0-5312 GCA_034428975.1 Anaerolineaceae bacterium
GACCCCCTTCAACCGCCCGTCTTGCAGCATGCGGTAGATGGTGATGCGGTCAACTTTGAGCAGCTCTTGAACCTGGCGTGTGGTGAAGAAATCAATCATTGCAACCTTTTGTTATATTTTGCTATAACACAATGGATGATCGTAGTATAACAACATATAACAACTGCATATAGTGACAAATGTCACATTTAACCCAAAATCCATTTCAGCGTCAGGATTAAAAAGAAATCGCCGCCGTTTCCGACGGCGGGAACAAAAGATATCTCATGCAAAAGCCGCGAAGGAGAATGAAGATTCACCGCTGAGGCGCAGAGAAGAGCGTCTTTCTAAAACAGGGCACAGGGGAAACGACCCATTTCTGGCAACCAATCGCCTCCCCGTGCGAAGAATAAGCGCCAACATCTTTTCATCCGGGGTCATCCGGTTCATCCGTGGTTTATTTTTCCAGCAAACCTTTGGGGTCTTCTGTCCAATCCGGATTCATCTGTGGCGAATCCTTTTCGCTTCACCCCACCGCACGGCGCACAATCGCATCCGTCATGCGCGCCACGCGCGCCATCGCCTCCACATCATGCACCCGCACAATATCCGCCCCGCGCGCAATGCCCACCGCCACGGCGGCGGCGGTACCCTCCACGCGCTGCTCGGGTGGCAAGTTGAGCGTGTACCCGATGAACGACTTGCGCGACGGCCCCAGCAGCACCGGAAAACCCAGCGCGCGAATTTCGCCCAACCGGTCCAGCAGCTCCAGGTTTTGCTCCACCGTTTTGCCAAACCCGATGCCGGGATCCAGAACAATCTGTTCGTCGGCCACTCCGGCGGCGCGCGCCAGAGCCACGCTTTCCATTAACTCGGCCTTCACGTCCTCCAGCAGGTTGGCGTACTTCATGCCCACATAACGCCCGCCCAGGCGTTCCTGCAGTTCGGCGCTGGCCGGTTTGGATCGATTGTGCATCAGCACCAACGGACAGCCGTATTTCGCCGCCACCTCGCCCAGGCGCGCATCCGCGCGCAGCCCCCACACATCGTTGATCCAGTGCGCGCCGGCCTGCAGCGTCGCCTCGGCCACTTCGGCTTTGTAGGTATCCACCGAGATCTGCGCGCCCAGGTTGGCCTCCGTCAGCGCGCGCACCACCGGCAGCACGCGCGCCAACTCCTCCCGCGCATCCACCGTCTGCGACCCCGGCCGGGTGCTTTCGCCACCCACGTCCAGAAGGTCGGCGCCGGCGGCCACAAAGCGGCGCGCCTGACTCACCGCCGACTGCACAACGTCACGTTCGGGCAGCAGGCCGTCGCCGGAGAAACTGTCCGGCGTGACGTTAATAATTCCCATGACATGCGTGCGTTTGCCCCATTCCGGCAGCGGTTGCAGTGCGTTCATCCTCTCACCTCGTTCAATCTCCGCCGAATCGTCCAATCGCTGTACGCCGGAAGCGTCGACCGCCGCCAGCAGCTCGCGCACGGTACTTCCCAGGTGCGGATGGCGCAGGTCGGGCGCCAGGTCGGCCAGTGGCACCAGCACAAAAGCGCGTTCCTGCAGATGGGGATGCGGAATGCTCAAACCAGGGCAATCCAGCGCCGCGTCGTCATACAACAGGATATCCAGGTCAATCAGGCGCGGGCCGTAGCGAAAGCTGACCTGCCGCCCCAGGCGCGCTTCCACCGCCTTCAGCCAGGCCAGCAGCGCCTGCGGTTCCAGCGCGGTGTGCGCCTCAAACACCTGATTGAGAAACGCGGGCTGGTCGGTATAGCCCCACGGCAGGGTTTCATACACCGGCGAAACGCGCCGCAGACGCACCGCCGGCGCCAGCGCGGCGGCGGCCGCCGCCAGGTTGGCAGCCCGGTCGCCCAAATTGGTGCCCACGCCCAGGTAAACAGAATGCAGCATCGGAGACGGCATGGTTTGCTCCTGTTCAGCGCAGCGCGGTGATCAAATCGGCCAGCAGCCCGTAGGCGGTGGTCTCCAGGCCGGGGTTGTGTTCCAGAATGCCGAGGCCGGGCAGCACGTCGCTTTCAAATTGCACATACGAACTGCTGCCGTTGACCGTGTACATCGGTGATTCGGGGTCGATCAATTCCGGGGCGACCCGCGCGTGCACACCGCCGGGGTAGCGCGCCGCGCGACCGACGAGCTTCCAGCGTTTGCCGGCGCGGGCGGCCTCGGCAATCTGCGCCGCGTCCAGGTCACGGATGCCCGTGCGCTCCACCTGCAGCGGGGTCAGCGGCACGCCCAGCACCACCGTACTCAACGCCGCCACCTTCAGCGCCGCGTCCCACCCGTCAATATCCACCGCCGGGTCGGCTTCCACAATGCCCAGCCGCCGGGCGCGATCCAGCGCGCGTTCGAAACTCTCGCCGTTTTCCATGTCTTCCAGAATCACGTTGGTGCTGGAATTGAGCACGCCGAAAAATCCGCGCACATCCACCAGCGGCAGCGGCTCGCGGAAAAGAGAAAACACCGGCGCGCCGTCCATCACGGCCGATTCGAACAGAAAACGTTTTCCGCGTTCGGCCGCCAGGCGGGACAGAGCTGCATACCCGTGCACCACCGCGCCTTTGTTGGCTGTGATGGCGTGCATGCCCATCCGCAGCGCCGTTTCCAGATAATCGATCGCCGGGCGGCCGGTGTGATGATCGACCGGCGTGGTGTCCAGCAGCGCATCGGCGCGGCACTGGTAAATGAACTGCACACCGTCGCGCGGGGCTTGCTGGGATGTGAGAATATCCAGCGACTGCCCCCGTTCGGCCAGTTCCAGCGCGCGAGTCAGGTTGATGCCAGCCGTGTCAATGGCGCGGCCGTGCCGCACGGTGGCGATGCCGGTCACATCAACCTGCCAGCCCAGTTGAGCTTCCAGCTCGGGCGCCTTGCGCAGCAGCAGGCGTGCCACTGCTCGCCCCACGTTGCCAAAACCCATTAAAACCACAGATACGCGTCGCATGGTACACACTCCCTGTCGTGCTCACACCGGCGGCCAGGGGAACGCCAGCCGGCCGGCGGGAGACGGAAAAATCGGGTGATCCATCAGGTGCTGTGCGCGGCGGCGCAGCGCGTTGATTTCGCTTCGACGCAGCAGGCCGCGCAGCACATCCGGCAGCCCTTCGGGGGCGTCCAGATTCTCCAGCAAACGGCGCACGCCGTCCAGCCATTCGGCGGGAATGGCCTGTCCGGCAAAATCCCAGATCACCGTGCGCAGCTTGGGCTCCACATGAAAGCACACCCCGTGATCAATCAGCCACAAATGGCCGTCGTCTGCGCGCAGAACATGCGAGCCTTTGCGGTCGGCGTTGTTGATCAGCAAATCAAACACCGCCACCGGCTGAAGCCGCTGCCTGTCCTCCGCGCTGAACTTAAAATAATGATACTCCGGATCGTGCTCAATATAAAGCTGCACCGAACCGCGCCCCAACGGACCGCCCCGGCGCAGCACGGTGGGCGGCACCAGCTCCCAGCCCAGCGCTTCGCTGACTTCGTAGGCGGCGGCTTCGCGCTTGGCCAACGTACCGTCCGGGAAATCCCACAGTGGGCGCTCGCCGCGCGTCGGTTTATACACCACCTTCAACGTCAGATCTTCGTGAGCCAGCTCACCCAAAAAGGTATAGTTGGAGCCCAACAAGAACTGACCTTGCAGCTCGATTTTTCCCTTCTGCAAGGCCGTTCGAATGCGCTGTTTTTCGGGTAGCGCGTCCATGCTCCCGTTGAAATTAATGCTTGTGCCCGTTTTTACGCGGGCAGAAATGACCGGCGGGGTCCATCGGCTCGCCACACTGCGGGCAAATCGGTCGCCCGCGATTGACGACCACCTGGCCCCAGCTCACGCACGCCTTAATCTGCGCGCGCGTGCACCAGAAGCGCACTTCACGCGCGCTCTCTTCGGTCATGTCGTTGTTCAGAATTTCGCGCGCAATCAGGCACACCAGATCGCGTTCGGCGTCATAAGCCATGCCCAAATCGCCCGCGCGAAAAACCGGGTCCACCGGCGGCAGAATGCGCATGCTCTCCTCAACATAATCGGCCGAAGCCTCGACCAGATCGGGGTATTGCCCGGCCAATTCTTCCAAAAATTCGGCCACGCCGGCAGCCATGCTGATCACCTGGGCCTTTTCAATCAGCAGCGTCACCACGCGGTCTGCGCTGCGCGCCTGTAAATAAAACACCCGCTCGCCAGGTTTGCCAATGGCGTCGGTGGTGATGTGTGATACAGGGTCGAGTTCGATTTCCAGAGGGGACATAGGCTCTCCTGTTTTAATAAGGTTCATTAAGTATACCAGAGCGCATCAAGGGCGTGCGCATCGCAGCAGGACATCCGGTTTGAACCATAGTATAATCAGGGTGAATTTGATGGAGGATTGATGGAAATTACTTGGTACGGACATTCCTGCTTCCGCCTGACCGAGCGCGGCCTGGCCGCCGTGGTCTGCGACCCGTATGATTCACGCGCCGTCGGCTACGAAGCACTCAAACTCAAAGCCGACGTGGTCACGGTCAGTCACGACAAGCCCGGCCACGCCTACACCGCGATTGTGAAGGGCGTTTCGCACACCCTCACCGGCGCCGGCGAATTTGAAATCGGCGGCGTGTTCATCACCGGCGTGCAAACCAACGGCCACACCAAGAAGACCGAAGACGAACAGCGCAACACCATGTACCTGTTTGATTACAACGGCCTGACCGTGCTGCACCTGGGCGGCATCAATCGCGTGCCCACCCAGGCCGAAGTCGAAGCCCTGGGGCCGGTGCATGTGGCGCTGGTGCCGGTGGGCGGCGGCAGCAGCCTGAACGCCGCCAAAGCCGCGGAAATGATCAGCCTGCTGGAACCCAACATCGTCATTCCCATGCATTACTCCACGCCCGCCTCGCTGATCAAACTCGACCCGCTGGGTAAATTCCTCAAAGAGATGGGGCTGACCGACGTACCCACCCAACCCACTCTCAAAGTGACCTCGGTCAACAGCCTGCCCGAAGAAACGCAGGTAATTGTGCTCGATTTTACACGCAACTCGTGAGGCAAGCGCGGTGGCCGTTAAACTCATCCTGACCTGGGACATCACCCCGGAACACGAACAAGAGTATTTTGAGTTCGTCGTGCGCGAATTCATCCCCGGCGTGCAGCGCCTGGGGTTTGAATTGACCGACGCCTGGGCCACGGTGTTTGGCAATCGCCCGCAAATTCTGGTCGGCGCGCTGCTCGCCTCGGAAAGCCGCGCCCGACAGGTGCTGCGCTCCGCCGACTGGCAAAGCCTCAACAACCAGTTGCTCGCCTATGTGGAAAACTACAGCGAAAAAGTGGTGCCGGCGCGCGGCGGTTTCCAGT
>DAOUGY010000278.1:0-8313 GCA_034428975.1 Anaerolineaceae bacterium
CCCATTCCCAGGTAGCCTGCAACCCGATGCCCGCGATCGAAAATCTGCAATCTATCGGCTCATTGGATGTGCGCGTGGTGATCTTCACCTTGCGCAATTCGCGCTTGCAGGTTCTGCTGACGAACAGCACCCCGGCCGAGCTGCCGGGTCGACCCGTCGGCGCGGCGGAAGGGCTGGAAGCCGCAGCCGGGCGGTGCCTGCAGGAGACGATCGGGCGCTGTGAAGCCTACCTGGAGCAGTTGTACACCTATGGAGATCCAGGCCGCTGCGGTCCGCAGCGCTGGATATCGGTGGTTTATTTTGCGCTAATTCCGGCGGGCAATGGGCAGCCGGCAGCCAATGCACTGTGGGCGCCGGTGGATGCGCCGCCCATCTTGAAGTGCGATCATACGGATATCGTCACTTACGCACTGCGCCGGCTGCGCTACAAGCTGGAATACTCGGCGGTGGGGTTTGAGCTTCTGCCGGAGAATTTCACTCTGAGCGAGCTTCAGCGCGTGTACGAGCTGGTTTTGGGCGAAACGCTGGACAAGCGCAATTTTCGCCGGCGGATTTTGGAAGCGGGCATCATCGAATCCACGCCCAATCGCCGCGCCGGCGAAGGCCGACCGGCGCAATTGTATCGCTATCGTCCCGACGCCGTCGCCGAGGTTAAGGCCCGACGCCTGTTCCCCTGATGGGCCGATAACTCAGCTTGACCACCAACCACCGGGCCCTTAAATTGCCCAGGAAGGGTATTTCCATGCACTTGGATGCGTCGAAAATTATTGAATTGTTGCACCTGGAACCTTTGGATATCGAAGGCGGGTTGTATCACCAGGGATATTCCGCCAGGGAAGAAATCCCCGCGGGAGCGTTGCCGGAACGTTATGGAAGCCCACGCCCGATGGGAACGGCCATTTATTTCCTGCTGGAGGATCAGCCGGATTCTTTTTCCGCGCTGCACCGCTTGTTGACCGATGAAATTTACCACTTCTATCTGGGCGACCCGGTGGAGATGACCTTGCTGCATCCCGATGGGCGCAGCGAGACAGTGATCCTGGGCACAGACCTGCTGCACGGGCAACAGGTTCAGTTTGTGGTGCCGGCGGGGGTGTGGCAGGGGTCACGCTTGCAGCCGGGCGGCGGCTGGGCGCTGCTGGGCACCACCATGGCACCGGGATATGTTCAGGAGGATTTCACCCTGGGCGATCGCGCCGAGTTGCTGGCGCAATACCCCTGGGCGCGCGAATCGATTCTCCATCTGACCCGTTGATCGGGGAAAGTGAGACGTTCGGAATGACCATCACGGTGCAACAAGCCGGGCAAATTTGCCAGTGGATGCGTGAGGCGGGGCAGATCCCGCTGCGCAACTGGGGTGCCGCCCAGGTGACCATCAAAGCCGACCATTCGCCGGTTACCAATCTGGAATACCAGATTGAGGATTTCTTGACGGAAAAACTTCGCCGGTTTGACCCGCAAAGTCAGTTAATCACCGAAGAGCACGGCGTGTTGGATGCACCCAAAGGGCGCACATGGGCCGTTGATCCAATCGACGGGACGCGTGCGTTTCTGGGCGGCCTGCCATCGTGGGGCGTCTCACTGGGGTTGCTTTCCGGCGGTGAGCCGGAGGCCGGTTTCTTCTATATGCCGGCGACGGATGATCTGATTTGGGCATATCCGGGGGGTGCTTTCTGGAACGAGAGTGCGCTGCACACTCCGCTGGGCGTGCAATTTGGCGGCCCGGTGGGGTTCATCGGCGTGCCTTCGGATGTGCATTTGTATTTTCATTTGAATTACGCACAGGTGAGATCGCTGGGGTCCACCGCCGCGCACATGGCCTATCTGGCGCGCGGTTCTGCGGTGGGGATGCTGACGGTCAACGCATCCATCTGGGATTTGGCCGGGCTGCTGCCCGTGCTGCGGCATACGGGGGTGGCCGTGGAATATCTGGCCGGTGGGGAATTCCAACCGGCCGAAAGCCTGGATGGGAAGAAAATTCGAAAACCGCTGATCATGGGCTTGCCGGCGCTTTTGCCGCAGTTGCGTCAATGCGTGCAACCGACTGTGCATGGTGAAGTCAAATAAAGGGATGAGTATGCCGTTCTGGTCGCAATGGTTCAAAAAGGTGGATAAAGTCGGGTTGGCCCTTAGCGGAGGTGCCACGCACGGCGCGGCGCATGTGGGCGTGCTGCGGGTTCTGGAACGCGAGGGCATTCGCCCGTATTGCATTGCCGGTACCAGTGCCGGAGCGATTGTTGGCGCGGCGTACGCGGCTGGCATGCCGTTGGATGAAATCGCCGGGTTGTTCACCCGCACGAACTGGACGGCACTGGTGCGGCCCAGTCTATTCCGTAAAACCGGCGGCCTGTTTGATACCGCGCCGCTGGAGGGCATGATCCGCACCATGCTGGGTGACCAGAACATCGAGGCGCTGCCTATACCGTTTGCCGCGGTGGCATGCGATATCATGACCGGCGAACGCGTGGTACTGCGCAACGGCCCTCTGGCGCCGGCAGTGCGGGCCAGCGCCGCCTTTCCCGGATTGTTCAATCCCGTGCATTTAAACGGACGCGTGTTGGTGGATGGCGGAGTGGTGGATAATTTGCCGGCGGATGTGGCGCGCGAGATGGGCGCGGAGTATGTGATCGCGGTGGACTTGTCCTCGCCCACCACGCTCAAATCGGCGCCTGAAACGGCCGTGGATGTGCTGTGGGCGGTTTCCAACTTGCTGCAAGCCCGGGCTTCGTATCCCGATTTGGACAGCATGCAGGTGCGCATCTGCCCGGATGTGGATGAGTTTTCCTCCTGGTCATTTGAAGATGTGGAGGAGATGGAAGCGCGTGGACGGGCCGCGGCGGAGACGGTTGTGCCGCGCTTGCGAAAAGATCTGCGCCGGGTGGAGTGATTGCGTTCCTAAGCTACCACCGGTCGACCAAGTGGTTGGCCTGGGTAATTTATTCCAAACTGTTTGAATCCTCCGACGAGGTTGCCATGGACAAAGGACGTTTTTACAAGGAAATCCTGGATCACTTGCAAACCGGCGTTTATTTTGTTGACCGGGACCGGGTCATTACGTATTGGAACCGCGGTGCCGAGAGGCTGTCTGGTTTTGTGGGCGAAAAGGTGATCGGCCATTCGTGCCGGGAGAATATTTTGATCCATGTGGATGGCAGCGGGCGTCAACTGTGCACCAGCGCCTGCCCGTTGGCTTTCACCCTGCACGACGGGCAAATGCGCGAAGCGGATGTCTATATGCATCACCGCGACGGCCACCGGGTGCCAGTGACCGTGCGCGTCACGCCGCTTTACGAGGACGGGGAGATCGTCGGTGCTGTGGAAGTGTTCTATGACAATTCCAGCAAGATCGCGGTGCTGGAGCGGTTAAAGCAGATGGAAGCGGACGCCATGCTGGACAGCCTGACCGGTGTGGGCAATCGCCGCTACAGTGAGCTGTATTTGCGCAAGATGCTAGCAGAAAGCAGTGAGTTAAACCTGCCGATGGGTCTGGTCTTTGTGGATATCGACCATTTTAAACAAATCAATGATCATTACGGGCACGCGGTGGGAGACAAAGTGCTGGTGATGGTGGCCAATACGCTGCGCCATGCGTTGAAGTCGTTTGACTATATCGGGCGCTGGGGTGGGGAAGAATTTGTGATTGCGCTGGCCAATGTGGATGACGAGGGCCTGGCCCAAACCGCCGAACACCTGCGAATTCAGGTTAAAACCTCGCTGCTGACGGGAGACGACCTGATGGTGCAGGCGACCGTATCGCTGGGGGCCACACTGGCGCGCGCAGGGGATGACCTGGAAGGGTTGGTGGACCGCGCCGACCGGCTGATGTATCTGAGCAAAGCCAACGGGCGCGATCAGGTCACCCAGGGGTAAGCACATTAACAATTTGCAGGGCTGCCAGGCGGCAGCCCTGCTTTTTATTGGGGTGAACCCGTGCCTATTCGTCCGGTTTTTTCTCGGCCACGGGGTCCAGCAGCACCAGCAAGCCCATCATGGCCATGTTGGCAAACAGCAGCGGCGCCATGCTTGGCGCGCCGCGCAGGAAGCGCTCGGGCACGATCGCGCCTTGACCGGTGAGATTGGTCAGGATGTGCAGGACGAACCCGACCAGACCGACGACGATCAGCAGCAGCATGGTGGCGATGTAGAAGAGCAAATCGTTGCGCTCCAGGTGCGAGAATGCGCCCATGAAGAACGTCACCAACACCGCCAACGAGCCGACGATGGTGGGGAACCACAGCCACGGGTTTGCAAAATGGACTCTGGCATGGTCCAGTACGCTCATGATGAGGGTGACGAGGATGAAGAGCGCCACCATGAAGAAATACGCCTGGGTTTTGGGGTAGGGCATGCGCAGACGTTTACCGCCCAGCAATCGCAGCACACCGCTGTCGGGCGGGTCTTCCACCCAGGCGGCGCTCAGACCGAGCACAGCCACCAGCACGAAGGTGATGGGGCCCAGCAGCGGCGGCGCCCAGATGAGCAGGTTGGCGCTGATGCGCTGTCCGCTGGCGGCTTCCCACAGAAAGGCGCGGTAGAGGTGAAAATAGGTGCCCAGTAGGCCGACAACGATGCTCAGAAAGAACACCCCGGTGGCGATTAGATTGGCCAGCGGCCGGCGGCGGATGGCGATCACCCCGGCGGCTAACAGGAACACCCCGGCGACCGGCCCAAAGATGATGGGGATCCATTCAAAGGGCTTGATGGTGCCGTCGATATTGTGGGCCAGGTAGATGTCCGCGCCGAGGATGATCTCGTTCACGGCAGCCAGCAGCAACATGAACTGGTCGCGCGAGAACGGGATGCGCACGCGGCGAACAAAGGGGAAGGCGGTAGCCAGGTGGTACATGGCTACTTGTCCTGCGACATCTGAAGTTCTTTTGCCTCGGTGCGCAGGTTCGCGATCGATTTGACCATTTCATAAGCGCCGTGCCACTGCGTATAGTCAGGGCCTTGCATCCAGGCGCCAAATTTAGCCGTGCGACCCCAGTGATGCCACAATTCGTAGTTTTCAAATTCGATCGGTTCATCGAATTGCGTATCAGTGATTATCTTCTGGTCGCGCAGCGGTTTGACAATGGCGTTGCCTTCGTTGACCAGTTCATTGACACGCACCACCAGCTTATCGGCGTCGGTGTAGAAGTTCTGGATGAAGTTCTTGTTGTGGCATTCCAGGCAGACCGTTTGCATACGCACGGCGTTGTCCTGCCAGCCGGGGCGGCGTTCGCTGATCGGCGCAAACAGGTACCAGCTCAAGCGGTCACCGGCGTCGTGCGTGGTGGCGGTTCCGCCAAAGCTGCTGAAGTGGCATGTGGCGCAGGTGGGGGCGGGCATATCCTTAACCGAGAGCGTGCCGGGGTCGGCATCCCAGTTCCAGGTGCTGCCCATGGTGGCATAGGAGATGCCGTGTGGTGATTCCTGGTAGATTTCCCACTGGGGATGGTCGGGGCCGATGTGGCAGGCGTTACAGGTTTCCGGTTTGCGGGCCTGCTCCAGGCTGAATTCATGGCGCAGGTGACAGCTCTGGCATTCGCCCACCGAGCCGTCCGGTGCCGGGCGGCCGACATTGTGGCAGGTTTCGCAGGCAAAGCGGGTGATGTCCTTGCCTTCCATTTCCGCCAGGATGTTGCGGGATTTATCCGGCGCAAACAGGCCTTCGGGGATGGCTTTGTAGGCGGCAAGCAATTCCGGCGAGAGTTCCTTGCTGCCCATTACCGCCACGTAGGCGGGCAAACCGTGACGGCTGGCGTTGAACTGGGCCACTTCCGATTGATGGCAGCGCTCGCACATCGCCGAGCTGGGCGATTGCAGCACATACGAGCCTTCATGCTCCACCGCGCCGGGGTAATTGGCTTTGACTTCGTGACAGTCCTGGCAGGTCACTTTGGCGGCGGCCATGGTGGAATGGCCGTATTGCTGCACGATACCAGGGCTGGCTTGCCGGTGGCAGGACACGCAGTTATCTGTGCTGTTGGCCAAAGCATCCACGCGCTGGGCTTCAGCCGCGGGCGGTGCGCCGGTCAGGCGAATGACCAGCACCAGACCGAAAAGGATCAGGATGCCGACAATCGACAAGACCAGAACGCGAGAGACTGGAAATTTGGACCGGGGGGGGGGGGTGGGTTGATCCATGTGCATTCTCCTCACAGCGAAAAGGGCCTGCCGGGTGAGCAGGGGGAATCTGGACGAGCGTACACGAACTATTCACTTAGCAGTGTAGTGGATATTGGCGCATGGGTCAATATTAAAACGACATTAAAAATGGATCGGAACGATCGTGGGGTTACGGATTCAGATGGGGCGAGTGGGGATTGTGCCGACGGCGAACGCGTGGAGCCGACAGCACCAGCGGATGTTTCTTCCTGGAAGGCGAATGGTCGTGGCGTGCCCGGTCCAACGGCGGCAAATGATAGGCGGCACGGGCGCGGTTGCAGCGTTCCAGATCGGATTGCGATGCAAGGATTTTCCCGGCGCGGACGTGGATGCCAAACTCGCGGCACGGGCTGGGGCGATTGGCGTAAATCCGGCAGCGCACCAGGCCGCCAACAGAGCCCTCCAGCGCGGCGCAGTGCGGATGGGGTTGGTTGGTGCCGCGCATGCAGCGAATCCATCCGGTCACATCCTCGGTCCACTCCTCCGGAACGGAGCCGCCCCGAGCAGGGTCGGTTTCCGCCCAGTAGAAGGAGACCCGGAAGTGGGCGCAGCATGCGCCACAGGTGATGCAGGGATTCATCCACGCCATAACGCGAAATTATAAGTATTTCACGAAAAATCGGGGAGAGATGAGTTTGGCGGTAATGAGAAACCGGCGGGAGAACCGCCGGTTGAGATTTGACCCGAGACGTTTATCGCTCAATTTCATTGACCCCGTATTTGGCGATCAGATCGTCGAGTGCTTCGCGCAGAAGTTCGGCTTCGCCGGCCTGGCGCTCAGCGGCCAGTTTGGTCAGGCGTTCGAGCTGGGTCTGCGTGTAATGGCTGGTTTTGGGCAGCATGCGCTCATCGTAGGCCAGACGCACCTTGCCGCGCCCGGTGGCTTTGGCGCGGTAGAGGGCCTGGTCGGCTTTGCGCATCAGCTCGGATTTCAGCCGCCCGTCGATGGGCGCGCAGGCGATGCCGGCGCTGATGGAAACCCCCGCGATGGTTTCGCCGGTTTTTTGGACGGCGATTGTCCGTTCGGCGGCGGTCATGCGCATCTTTTCCACCAGCAAGAAAGCCTGCTCGCGTTCGGTGCCGGGAAACAGCAGGACGAATTCATCCCCGCCGTAGCGGCAGACCACGGCATCTCCGCCGGCCAGGTCGCGAAGCACGCCGGTCACGGCGACGAGCACGTCGTCGCCGCCCGAACGGCCGAAGGTATCGTTGATGGTCAGGAAGTTATCGATGTCGATGAAGGCCAGCGAGAGGGGGGTGTCGCTGCCTTTGAGCTTTTCCAACGCGCTGTCAAACAGGTCGTGGAAGGCTTTGCGGGTGAGCAAGCCGGTCAATTCGTCCATGGGGGATGTTGGGGTGGAGGGCATGGGGATTTCCTTTCTCTTGTTATTGTAATATGTGTTAATAATATGTAATTATATTATTAATGTCAATTACATTTCTGTAAGATTAATATGGAATCAAAAAAGCCCGTCAACACGGGCTTTTCGGTGGATTGTGTGCCCCCGGAGAGGCTCGAACTCTCAACCTCCAGATTCGAAGTCTGTCACTCTGTCCAATTGAGCTACGGGGGCCGAATTGCGCCTATTATACCGCAATTCTTCACAGATCAGTCTGAAAGCGCCCAGCGGGCCAGTGCGTCCAGCAGGGCAGGGTTGAGCGGACCGCTGGACGTGGAGCCCAGGGCCGAAAGGTCACCCAGCACCAGCACGCGGCCGTCGGCGGTGAGCGCCAGCACGGCGCGGGTGCCGGCGGCGGCAAGGACGTCTCCGTCGGTCAATTCAAACGGCACGACGGCGCCACTGGTCAGGCGCAGGTCGCCCGAGTACTCCCACCCGCCGGAGACGCGCACGCTGGAGATCTCCAACGCCGGGTCCAAAAAACGAACGCCAAATTCTCCGGCCAGAACGTTGGCGTCCAGGCGATCTTCGTTCTCTTCGTAGGTGCGATTGGTGTACTTGAGGCGCAGCGCCGAATTGGTGATGAGCAGCTTTCCGCCGCTGTCGACGTAATCGCGCAGCAGAATCACTTCCGCGGGCTGCCAGGCCTCATCGTACGCGCCTTCATCGGTAAGCGGGTAATCGTGCACGGGTAGGGCAATGACCAGCGCGGCGTTTTCCAGATCCGACCGGGTGAGCGGTTGGCCGTACGGCACGGTATCCA
>DAOUGY010000279.1:0-5098 GCA_034428975.1 Anaerolineaceae bacterium
GTTGCAATGGGCCTACTGGCCGGAATTTCAGGGCCTGGGGCCGGACTACACGGGGATTTTCCAGGTTCTGGACTTCCCGCAGACAGGCGGGGCGTTTACTAGCGCGGACGGAATCGTGCCGCGTGACGCCGACAGTCACCCCTTTGCTGATACCTTCGGAGCGCGCTTCACCGGCCAGCTGCATGTGCCTGCCGATGGACTCTATACATTTGCCATCAACTACCCGGACGACATTCTGCAGGTCTTTGTGGATGGGACGCTGGTGATTGAAGCCGGCTGCATGACCGAATTCGGGTGCAACCCGCGCGCATTGGATGCCGCTCTGACCGCGGGCATACACGATATTCTGCTGCGCTTCCTCGATGGGCCCGGCGCGGCGGGCTTTGCCCTCGACATTCAGGGCGAACCGGCGGTGAGCTACACTACCTTTGAAGGCGACCCCGGCTTGCGCGGTGAGTTCTTCCGCCTGCGCATTCCAACCGAGCGCAATCGCATCACGCGCAACAGCATCGACTCCAACTTCTTAACGGGGATCGAATTGGATGCTCTGGATGGGTGGTGGAGCCTGAACGAGTTTGATCCTGGTGATGGTGACATCGGGCCAAACACCTCCATCAACTACCCCGTGTTGCAATCGGCGTTGAGCAACTCCGGGCGGTTGGTCGTGCGCGGTTATATCGATACCGGCAACCCGCGCCCGCTGATCATCGAGTTCTTCGCCGGTCCGCCGTACACACCCGGCGAGCCGTATGCACCGGGAGAGACGATCCGCTACCTGGGTAAAATCAACCTGATGGAAGCATCCAACTTCGCAGTGGTGCTGCCACCGGTAGCCACCGGGATGTGGATCACCGCCACGTTGACCGATGCCGACGGCAACACTTCCGACATCTCGCTGCCGGTGGAGGTGATCCGAAAGTGAGATGTGGATCATTCACAGGGCAACCGGATCGCCGCGATGAAACTCTGTTCCATCGCGGCGATGGCTTTATGGACGCCGGAGTCTTTGCCGAATCGGAATAGGAAAGAGGTGGCAGGGGTGAAATTTCCGCGGAATTTCCCGGTTTGTTTGACTTTTCGCCTTTGCGGTGTGATAATATTTAAATCAAACCGTCCCCCAACCCAATCTGGTTAGAAAGGAGGCGTGCCCAGGCCTGTTCTATCTCCCTATCCTGCCAATGCCTTGAATTGCACGTTGTGAACCATTCTGAGGAGGAGAAAAAGTGAAACGACGATTTGGATTTTTGCTGTTTTCTGTTGTGCTGTTGTCCAGCATGATCCTGGCGGCCTGCCAGGGCGGGGCGGGCGGCGGCGCGGCGCCTGCCAGCACCACTTTGCCGATGACCTATGAGGAGATCAAGTTTACACCGGAAAAAGTGGAAGCCCCCAATTGTGACTACGGCGGTGAGTTCAAATCCATCGAAGCGGTGGATGAAAGCACCATCAAGTTCACCCTGTGCTACCCCGACCCCGACTTTGCGTCCAAAGTGGCCTTCTCGGTCTTCTCGATCGCCGACAAGGGCTTCCTGAACCTGCACGGCGGCGACTCGGTCAAGATGAGCGAGCAGCCCGTGGGCACCGGCCCCTACATCGTTAAAGAATGGGTGCGCGGCGACCACGTCACCTACGAAGCCAACGCCAACTACTGGGGCGACAAGGCCAAGGTGAAGACCCTCATCTTCCGCTGGTCCGAACAACCTGCCCAGCGCAAGCTGGAGCTGGATTCCGGCACGGTGGACGGCATTGACAACCCGGCCCCCGAAGATTTTGATGCGATTGCCAACGATACCAAGCTCAAGCTGTATGATCGCGCTCCGCTCAATATCTTCTACCTGGGCTTCAATCACGATATGGCCCCGTTCGACAATGTCAAGGTGCGCCAGGCCTTCGCCATGGCCATCGCCCGCCAGCGCATTGTCGACCAGTACTATCCCAAGGGTTCCACCGTGGCGGATGTCTTCGTGCCCCCGGCGATCAAACCCGGCTACAGCGACATGAAGTGGTACGACTATGACCCGGCTGCCGCCAAGGCCCTGCTGGCCGAGGCCGGTTATCCCGACGGTCTGGAAGTGACCCTGTCCTTCCGCAATGTCGTGCGCGCCTACCTGGCGACCCCCGACAAGGTGGCCCAGGAAATTCAGGCCCAGTTGGCCGAGATCGGCGTGACGGTTAAGCTGGAGCAGATGGAATCGGCGGCCTTCATTGACGCCACCGCTGCCGGCGAAAAAGCCTTCTACATCCTGGGCTGGAACGCCGACTACCCCGGCGCCACCAACTTCTACGACTATCACTTCGCCACCGAGAACAACAAGCAGTCCGGCAGCATCATGCCGGAGATTGCCGATGAGATCCGCGCGGCGGCCAAGCTCTCCGACCCCGTCGAACGCCAGAAGCACTACGACAAGGTCAACCAGCTGATCAAGGACCTGGCCTACACCATCCCGGTGGCGCACGGCGGTTCGGCCACGGCCTTCAAGGCCGAGGTGACCGGCGCGCATGCCAGCCCGCTGGGCAACGAAATCTTCTCGGTGATGGACAACAAGTCGGACAAGTTCGTGTGGATGCAGAATGGCGAACCTGCCACGCTGTGGTGCTCGGATGAGACCGACGGCGAAACGCTGCGTGCCTGCGAGCAGACCTACGAAGCGTTGCTCTCCTTCAAGGTGGGCGGCACCGAGGTCGAACCCGGCCTGGCGGAGAAGTGGTCGGCCAATACCGATGCGACCGAGTGGACCTTCACCCTGCGCAAGGGCGTCAAGTTCCAGAACGGCGCGGCGCTGGATGCCGGCGACGTGCTGGCTACCTACGTCTCGCAGTGGGATGCCGCCAGCCCCAATCACAAGGGCCGCGCCGGCAACTTTGAGTACTACGGTGCCTTCTTCGGCGCCTTCCTCAACGCCCCCAAGTAAACCGGGGCGCAGCGACTGACTGCCAGGGGCAGGCCGCTCGGCCTGTAGGAGCGCCTGCCCCTGCTTTTTATCTTAAAAAAGACGGTAAACCGCATGCCTCAATTCATCGCCAGACGACTCTTGCTGCTCCTGCCGGTGATGATCGGCATTTTGCTGATCACGTTTACCATCGTGCGCCTCATTCCGGGCGACCCGTGCGTGGTGATGCTGGGTGAGCGCGCCACGCAGGAGAAATGCGATGCCTTTAAGGAGCGCTTCGGCCTGAACGATAACATTCTCGTTCAGTTTGGGCGCTACCTGGCCAACATGGCGGTCGGTGACCTGGGGGAATCGATCCGCTTTGGTCAGCGCGTGGTGGATATGATTGCCGAACGCCTGCCCATGACGATTGAGCTGACCCTGGCGGCCATGTTGTTTTCCACCGTGGTGGGGGTGCTGCTGGGGCTGGTTTCGGCCATCAAGCGCAACACACCGGTGGACACCATCACCATGATGATCGCCAACATCGGCGTGTCCATGCCGGGCTTCTGGCTGGGCCTGATGCTGGCTTATGTTTTTGCGCTGGTGCTGCGCGACACGCCTTTCTACATCCCGCCGTCCGGGCGTTTCAGCTCCGGCCTCAGCCCGGTCTCGCTACTCAATGTGTGGGGTTTGCAGGACGCCGGCACGTTTGTGCGCTTCTGGGTAAAGATGCTCTCCAGTTCGGCGTTCTTTAACAGCCTGTTCACCGGCAACTGGGCGCTCTACTGGGATTCGCTCTGGCATTTGATTTTGCCGGCGGTGGCGGTGGGTACCATCCCCATGTCGATTATCGCGCGCATGACGCGTTCCAGCCTGTTGGAAGTGCTGGGACAGGATTATGTGCGCACGGCGCGCGCCAAAGGTTTGATCGAGCGCAAGGTGATCAGCAAACACGCCATGCGCAACGCCATGATCCCGATCGTCACGATCATCGGCATTGAGACCGGCAGCCTGCTTTCGGGTGCGGTGTTGACCGAAACGGTGTTTGCCCTGCCAGGCGTGGGCACCGCCATGGTGGGCGCCATTCTGGCGCGCGATTACCCCGTGGTACAGGGCTTCACCCTGGTGATTGCGATCATCTTCGTGATGGTCAATCTGATCGTGGACGTGTCGTACGCGTACCTCGATCCGCGCATCCGGTTGGAATAGGACGGGCGGCATGGGCAAATCCGTAGCAACTCTCACTTCGAACGAGACCATTCAGGAACGCCAGTCGCCGGCGCGCGAAGCGCTGCGCCACCTGCTGCGCCATAAATCGGCGCGCGTGGGTATGGTGATTTTGGGCTTCCTGGTGTTCATCGCCATCTTTGCCGATGTGCTGGCGCCGTACAATCCCACGGTGCCGATCAAAGAAGTCAACCGCCGTTCGCCGCCCTGCATTCACTTGCTGGGCTGCCCGGCCGATCAGCAAGAGCACATTTTTGGCATCGACGGCAACTCGCGTGACCTGCTCTCGCGCGTGATTTACGGCTCACGCCTGTCGCTGCAGGTGGGCGTGATTACGATGAGCTTTGCCATTTTTATCGGCGTACTCATCGGCGCTGTCGCCGGGTTTGCCGGCGGCTGGCTGGATAACCTGCTGATGCGCATCATGGATGTGTTAATGGCGTTCCCCAGCTTGCTGCTGGCCATTGCCATCGTCACGGTGTTGGGTCCGGGGCTGATCAACGCGCTGCTGGCGATCGGCATTGTGTCCATCCCACGTTTTGCGCGCCTGGTGCGTTCCACGGTGCTGTCGGTGCGCGAGTTGGAGTATGTGCAGGCTTCGCGCGCGCTGGGCGGATCGGGCCTGCATGTGCTCTTTACGCGCATCCTGCCCAATGCCATCACCCCGCTGATCGTGCAGGGCACGCTGGGCATTGCCACCGCCATTTTGGATGCCGCCGCGCTGTCGTTTTTGGGCCTGGGCGCGGAGCCGCCCCGCCCGGAGTGGGGTCTGATGCTGGGTGAGGAGCGCAACAGCGTGTTCAATGCGCCGCACCTGGTGTTCTTCCCCGGCGCGGCGATCATGTTGACGGTGCTGGGCTTCAACCTGTTGGGCGACGGCCTGCGCGACGCGCTCGACCCGCGCCTCAGCCGCTCGCAGGGGGCGTGAAGCAGTAGTCTGTCAATTGTTACTCATGATCTCGCCGCCGGGGACGGCGGCGATGATTTTTAATGCATGCCTC
>DAOUGY010000280.1:0-8889 GCA_034428975.1 Anaerolineaceae bacterium
TGCGCTGCTGGGATCGCAGGCCGAATCGTTTGAGCGCGCGCGAGAAGAAACCAATCGTGCCTGGGATGCCCAGATCGCCCGTATTGAAATGGACGATTCCGCTACGTTGTTGGACGTGGACAGCGGTGACGCGGAATGGGATTTTGCTTTTCGCCTGGCCCAGCGTGAAGCCCAGAGGCTGATCATGCCGGGCGAGGCGCTGCCATTTCCATCGTTAGTGCTCAGCCGGCAGCCGGATCAGGGATTCAGCTTCAACGGCAGTGGGCGGGATTACCCGCCGGCATGGAGCGGCCAGACCGCGCTGGATGCCCTGTGGATTACCGGGTTGTTGGTGCCCGGCAGGCGCGACACCGCGCTGGGCATGTTGCGTAATTTTTTGGCGGTGCAAACCGATGACGGAAGCATGGACTGGCGTCCTGGATTGGCCGGGCAGCGCAGCCGTCACCTGGCGCAGCCGGTGTTGGCCGGCTTGGCCAGCCGGCTGATCGGCGAATCTCCGGGCGCATTGCGGCTGGATGAGTTTTACCCGGGGTTGTTGCGTTTTAACGATCGTTGGTATGCCCCGCAATCGGACCGGGATTCTGACGGTATTCCGGAATGGGAACACGCCGTACAAACCGGCCTGGAGGACGCACCGGTTTACGATCGTTGGAACCCACAGGGGCAGGGAGCCGATATTCGCAGCCTGCATGCTCCCGGATTAATGGCTATGTTGCTGCGAGAAAACCGCTGTCTGGCGGATATGGCTCGCAGCCTGAAGCGCGAGGAGGATGCGCAGTGCCTGGACAGCCGTTCGCTCGTTTTGCAGCAAGCTCTGGATGAATGTTGGGATGAGGCTGCCGGTACGTTTCGTTACCGCGATGCGCAAACGCATTTGAGCCCCGGCGCGTTGACCATTGCCGAGATGGATGCGCCGGGTACACTGCGCGTGCGCAAATCGCTGAGCATGGCGCGCCGCCTGCTGCTGAGGGTGGAGGCAGCGCCGGGGGAGCGTACGCGCCCGCTGGTGGTGACGATCTTTGGACAGTCGCCGGATGGCGCGGTGGAAGAGGAAATACCGGCGGCGCGGATTCATTGGGCGCAGAACGTGGGGCGCTTCACCACGCGCA
This sequence comes from Anaerolineaceae bacterium, assembly GCA_034428975.1. Classification (GTDB taxonomy): domain Bacteria; phylum Chloroflexota; class Anaerolineae; order Anaerolineales; family Anaerolineaceae; genus DAOUGY01. The sequence continues at coordinate 1,110 of DAOUGY010000280.1, forward strand.
ATGTGTTTATCCAGGTGGAGCAGGTGCAGGTGGCAGGGTTGCCGCCGGGGGATCGCCTGACGGTGATGGGGGTGGATGCCACTAGCGAGGATATTTCGCTGCTGCTGCCCCTGTGGGCGGGCGTATGCAGCCCCCAGCAGGCGGCGGTGATCGTTGAACGCAGTCTGCCGCGTTTGATGGGGCGCTTTGGCCTGCGCCTGTGGCCGGAAAACCGGGCGGTACACGTGGGTTGGAATCAAATCATCGGCGAGGGGCTGATCAACGCCCGGCAGGAACCCATGGCGGCCAACATCCTGCAAGGTGTCATGTCGGCCGTGGCGCCTTTCGCGGCGCGCAGCGGGCGATTTGCCGAAGCCTATGACTCCGATAATGGGTCTCCTATGGGGGAGAGCGCGGCACTGCACGGCCTGGCCCCATTGGCTTTGTTCTTGCAGGTGTTGGGAATCCAACAGATTGGGATGAATTTGGTGGTTTGGCGTGGAAAAAGTTTTTTTCCCCGCTCAGTTAAGTTACAATATCGTGGAATGAAAATCATCATTGACAGCGGGCAGGCCAGGGTTGTTTTTACCAACGGCCAGCAGGTTACCGTCAATGGCCCGGGGACACAGCGAATCTTCCTGGGCTGAAGGCGGCCACACCAAAGGAGGACGGATGAACGATACCCACACCGAAGCGCCCAAAAAGTTCTTGCTCAGCGCGGTGGTGCAGGCACAGGATGCCGACGGCGCCCAGGCCGCTCTGGAAGATATGGGGTTGTTTGTGACTCGCTTGCCCAGCGTGGGCGGTTTTTTGGGCAGGCGCAATGCCACATTGCTGATTGGCGTTGAGGAATCACAACGCGAGGTGGCCGTGGAAGCCTTGCACAAGTCCTGCCGCCAGCGTGTGGAGTACATCGCCGTACCGCTGGAAAGCGCACCCCTGCCGTTGCCTGCGCCTACGCCGATTACCATTGGCGGCGCCACCGTCTTTGCACTTGAAATCGACCGTTACGAGGAGCTGTAACCATGAAACTGATTATTGCCGTCATCAATGATTCGGACAACGACCCGGTTTCCCACGCACTCACTTCGGCTGATTTTCGTGTGACGTGTGTGGCCTCGACGGGCGGTTTCTGGCGCAAGGGCAACGCCACGCTGTTGATTGGTGTGGATGATGATCAAGTGGACGCGGCGTTGGGCATCATCCGTAAAAGCATCACGCGCGCTCCTGAACCCGGCACGCGCCGCGCGACCATTTTTGTCGTCAAAGTGGACCAGTACACGCATTTCTAACGCGCCGCGGTCCGTGCAGGATATTTAGGCCGGGGCATTCCCCGGCTTTATTTTTACAACGGAGTTCCATGATCCCCATTGACCGGCTGGTACGCTCGCGCCGAAAAACAATTGCATTGATTGTCCACCCCAACGGCACTCTGGAAGTTCGCGCGCCGCTGGTTGCCACGCAAAAGCAGATTGAAACGGTGGTGGAAACGAAATCGGCATGGATTTTGGAGCGCCAGGCGGCTGCGCGTGCCAACCCACTCCCGCAAGCTCGCACCTATACGCCCGGTGACTTGTTCTACTACCTGGGACAACCGCACCGCATGGAGTGGAGCCTGAACGAGCGGGCGATGTTGGAGCTAGATTCGTCGGGCGTGTTTCGCCTGGCGCAAAAAGCCCATCCGGCGGCTAAAACGGTTTTTGAGCGCTGGTATCGCTTTCAGGCGCAGCAATATTTACCGCAGCGCACCGCTTTGCTTGCGCAGCGGCACGGTTTTCGCTTCGATCGGGTGCGCATCTCGTCGGCGCGCACGCGCTGGGGGTCGTGCAGCACAAGCGGGACGATCTCTTTCTCATGGCGATTGATGATGGCGCCGCCGGAGGTGATCGATGCTGTGGTGCTGCATGAATTGGTGCACACGCTTGAGCACAATCACGGGCGTGGATTCTGGGAGCGCCTGCGGATGATTATGCCCGATTATGCTCGACACGATGCCTGGTTGAAAACGCACAGCCGGGAAATGCAGCTTTAAAAGAACGAGGACGGTCCCCCTGGACTCGCCCTCTCATAAACAAGTGATTTGAACAACTGGATGTGTGCTGCACGAAGATGTTTTGATTCTATGAAGAACAGCGCCGAAATTCTATACGTACACATACCTAAATTTGCCCGGAATCGACGATATATTGGCTCGAATTTCGACTGATTCAGACAACCGCCGGTTATACAAGCGGCTACATCGGACGGATCCTTCTGCTTTATAATGAAAGTACGAAAAAACAAGTAACGAGGTAAACCATGCCCCGACAACCTTTATTTGCCGGATTAATTGTGGACGAAGCCGACCAGGCCGTGCCGACAGCGTATGTAGGCTCGGAGCCGTGTTATGTGGTGGATGACGCCGGTTTTCGCCGGCATATCCCCTCCGAGCAGGTGGACCGCCAGGTGTTGGACGCCATGCTTGAATCGGTGCGCGGACACGAAGATATCATCTCGGAACAAACAGCCAAGATGCTGGGGCAGGATGATGTGTTCTCGCGAGCGGTGATTTTGAACCAGCTCAAGCAGATCGATCAGCAATTCAATGCACTGCTGGAAACCGGCCTGACCGAAGATGTTCGCGCTTACCTGGGCATGATGGGCTTCCGCGTGGTGATCAACCTGCACGGTGATGTGCTGCGCGTGGATCAGCCCGGCGTGCTGGGCGGTGGCGAAGAGGGTGAGGAATAATCCATTCCAACGAGATTCCTATCTTTACCGGGTACAATGACGTGAGCGGGCGAAATCCCGGCCGAACCAACGGAAGCAACTTGGAGCGAATGTCGATGAGCACTGGTTTTATCGTGGATGTGAGTGAAGCCGATTTTGAATATGAGGTGGTTTCCTATTCCCAGAACACACCGGTGGTGGTGGACTTTTGGGCGGAATGGTGCCGGCCGTGCAAACAAATTTCTCCACTGCTCGAACAATTCGCCCGGGAAGCAGACGGGGCATTCCGTCTGGCGCGCCTGGACGTAGACGCCAACCCCAATCTGGCGTTGATGTACAATGTGCGCAGCCTACCCACCGTCAAAGCCTTCAGCAGCGGTATTGTGACCGGTGAGCTGGTCGGCTTGCAATCGCCGGCGCGCGTGCGTGAATTTCTGGAGCACCTGCTGCCGCCCTCGCCACTGCACCTGGCGATGGAAAAGGCGGACAGCCTGCTGGATTTGCGACGTTGGGGCGAGGCCGAAACCCTGTATCGCGAGGTGTTGGAAACCGCGACGATGGATGCGCATAGCCTCCTGGGTTTGGCTCGCGCGCTGCTGGCGCAGGGCAAGGCCGCCGACGCCGAAAATATCCTGAGCGGTTTTCCGGCCAGCCGCGAATTTGCCAAAGCGGAGGCTTTGTTGCCGTTGGCGGAAGCGATGCTGGATTTTCAAACCCGCCGCCTGCCGGATGAATCGCCTTTGGATGCGGCCTTTGCCAACTGTGTTCGATTGGCGGCGCGCGGCAATCTGCCTGGCGCGCTGGATGGTTTGTTGGATGTGCTGCGCAGCGACAAGCAGTATCGCGGCGGTCTGGCGCGGCGCAATGTGGTGGCGCTGCTGGAATTGATGGGTGAGAACGACCCGCAGACGCGTGGATATCGCGCCGAATTGGCGTCGATCCTGTTCTGATGGGTGAGAATGGACCGGCTTTAATGAATACCTTGCCCGATGATTTGCGCAAAGCCATGCGGCATTGGACGACCGGAGTGGCGATTGTCACCAGCCAGTGGGACGGTCAGTCTCACGGAATGACGGTCAATTCACTCACGTCCATCTCACTGGACCCGCCGCGCGTGGTGGTGACACTGGCCAATACCACGCGCACCTGCCGCCTGGTACAGCAATCAGGCGTGTTTGGCGTGACGATATTGAGCGAAGATCAGGCGGATATTTCGGACCGCTTTGCCGGGCGCGTGCCGGACGGCGACAACCGCTTCCATGATTTGCGGACGTTTAGCCTGCAAAGCGGTGCCCCGCTGTTAAACGGCGGGCTGGCGGTGTTGGATTGCCGCGTGGTACACACCTACCCCATGCCCAATTCAACGTTGTTTGTGGGCGAGGTGCTGGAAGCGCACGACAGCCCGGATGGTCACCCGCTGGTGTATCTCAACCGGACCTATCACAAGGTGAGTGTATGAACCTCGATCCGCTTTTGCCAGAAGAACGCGTATTTCTGCTGCACCTGGCCCGACAGGCGATTACGGCAGCCGTCAACCGCCGGCCCTTGCCCGAGGTGATCACCCACGCGCTCAGCCCGCATCTTCGCGAGCCGGGCGCGTCTTTTGTCACTTTGCAAACACGGGATGAACAACTGCGCGGCTGCATTGGCGCACTGGAAGCCTACCAGCCGCTGGCCGAGGATGTACGCGAGCACGCCGTCGCGGCGGCGTTGGAAGATCGTCGCTTTCCTCCTGTGAGCGCGCGCGAGCTTGACCAGATCGTCATTGAGATCTCGCGCCTCACCGCACCGCGTCCACTGATCTATGACACGCCGCAGGATCTGCTGCGCCGCCTGCGCCCGGGGGTGGACGGGGTTATTTTGAAAGATGTTTTCCGGCGGGCGACGTTTCTACCGCAAGTCTGGGAGCAGATTCCCACGCCATCGGATTTTCTCAACCAACTGTGCCGTAAAATGGGTGCTCCGTACGACTTGTGGCGCCGGAAAAAGTTGGATGTGATGATTTATCAAGTGGAAGAATTTAAAGAAACCGATTAGGGCGTGACAAAGACGCGAAGACCGGGTACACTCGACGGATCCCACCCCCTGGAGCGCGATATGGCCTCACCTGTGATTGTGGATGTGGAATTAGACCGCCTGACCTATGGCGGGGAAGCGATGGGCCGCCTGCCGGACGGCAGGGCGGTGTTTGTGCCGTTTGCTCTACCGGGGGAGCGGGTGCGCGCCCAACTGTTGGAAGACAAGCGCGGTTTTGCGCGGGCCGCTCTGCTGGACGTGCTGCGCCCTGCGCCGGAGCGGATTGCGCCGCGCTGCCCGCATTTTACCGAATGCGGAGGGTGCCATTATCAGCATATGCCTTATGACATGCAGCTGCGAGCCAAGGCGGAGATTGTCCGCGACCAGTTTGTGCGCATCGCCGGGGTGACCCAGCCGCCGGTGTCGGCAGTGGTGCCATCGGCGCTCGAATGGAATTACCGCAATACCATGCAATTTCACCTCAGCCCTCTGGGTAAACTGGGCTTTCAGGCGCAAGGTGGGCGTGGGGTGGTGGAGATCGAAGAATGCCATTTGCCGGTGGAAGCGATCGATACGCTGTGGCGGCAGTTGGATTTGGAGCCGCTGCCGGGCATTGAACGCGTGGAACTGCGCGCCGGCGTGGACGACGATTGCCTGATGGCGCTGGAATCCGATGAGATCACCTTGCCGGAGATGACTCTCGATCTGCCGATTTCCGTGGTGCATCTCAGCCCGGCAGGCGCCATTGTGATGGCGGGCGACGATTACATCGTCATGGAAGCGCTCGGACGGCCGTTTCGGGTCTCGGCGGGGTCGTTCTTCCAGGTCAACAGCGCGCAAGCTGAAGTCCTTCTACGCCATGTGCTGGAGATTCTGCCCGGCGATGCACAAGGCACGCTGGTGGACGTTTACTGCGGGGTGGGGCTGTTCACCGCCTTTCTCGCGCCGCGCTTTGCCCGTGTGGTGGGGATTGAACTATCAGAAGCGGCTTGCGACGATTTTGCGATTAATCTGGATGAGTTTGACCATGTGGAATTGTACATGGGCGCAGCCGAGCAAGTGCTGCCCGCCCTGGACGTGAAACCGGCGGTCATGTTGCTGGACCCACCGCGCGCCGGGTTGGAACGTGCGGCACTGGACGCGGTGGTAAATCTGGCTCCGCCGCGGCTGGTGTATGTGTCCTGCGACCCGGCCACGCTGGCGCGTGATACCAAACGCTTGCTGGCGGGTGGATACCGGCTGGAGCAGGTCACGCCGTTCGACATGTTTCCGCAAACCTTCCATGTGGAATGCGTCGCCATTTTTGAAAAAGCCGAGAACTCGTAAAGTGCTATCTGTTAGGCTTAACCAAAACGCGGCTGTGAAAGCTCACAGCCGCGTTTGTTATGCCGGTGACGAGCGATTATTCGGCGTTGACCATCAACGTGATGGGCCGGTCTGAAATCAGGCCTTTTTCCGTCGTGGCGCGCATCATAATCACATACGACCCAGGCGCTTCTGGTGTCCAGGTGAAGTACCAGTAGACCCACTTGTCGGAGGTCATGCCAGGCGTCTCAAACTTGGTCCAGGTATTGCCGCGATCCATTGAGATTTCAATGTTGACGATCGGTTGGTCGTAGGCGTCGGCATAGCCTTCAAAGGTGTAGGGTTCGCCGGCTTTGATGATCTGTCCGTCTTTGGTGTAGAAGATCGACAGGTTGGGCTTGTTGAAATAGCCGCCGTCTTCCTTGACCCAACCGCGGTAGAGGTACAGGCTGTCCACAGGGTCTTTGATGATCTTGATCTCGTTGAGTTGCTTGACGAAGGTCGGGGCGCCCATGCCGCCCACCCACATCTGCAGCGGGTAACCGTGCACGGTGGTCAGGCGTTCGCCGTTGATTTCATACACGAGATAGGCTTTGTGGGTTTTGAGGTGCTCCAGAGTGGTGGGGAAGGCAAAGCCGTCACTGCTGGTGGGCATGATGGCCGTGGCGCCCGGTTTGATCCCACCGGCTTTTTCCAGAACGTAGTCGAGCGGGATGCCCGTGATTTCGACATTTTCAATCAGGGCGGAACCGGGCGGGTCAATGGTGCAGTGCATCTTCATGATGACCTTTTCAACCGGAGCTTCCGCGATCAGATCGGGCAGCGAAATAGTGAATGGTTTTTCCACCTCACCGGTGATCGAAACCGTCCAGTTGTTAAAGACGGATTCATCCAGCTGCTTGCCGCTCATGGCGGATGCATAGCGCATGTAGTCATTGCTGTAATACAGCCAGTTGAGCGAGAACAGATCGTCGTTCTTGGTGATTACATTTTGATCTACACGGAATTCACCCTGCACATTGGGCACGTCGGTGATGCCGCGCATGTTGAAGTATTTCGTCAGATCCCAGAGGTGGAATTTGCCATCGACCTCGGAGACATCATGGCAGGAGGCGCAGTCGCCGGGGAAGCCGCGCGTGGACGAGTGTAAAGAGTGGATCAGGCGGCCAAACCCGTAGGATTCGGTGACGTATCCGGGCGAGTACGTGTGGCAGCCCATGCAGTGGTTGATGTTCAAATCGATACCATACATGGAACCCAGGTCCAGATGAACGTACGGCATATCGCGCAACAGCTGGCCCAGGTCTGCATGGCAGGATTTACAGCCACGGTTGTCGGCATTCAGGAAATAGGTATTATAGGCAATCGGATCGGCAGGGGTATGTTGGATCCGGGTGCCATCGGCCAGGGTGAGCACGCGCGGAGCGTTCTGCTGGCGCATCTTTTCCTGGTTGGCAAACATCTCCTCCACAATCTCATAGCCGGGGTAGGGCGGTTCCGTTGCGGCAACGGTTGGTGCTTCGGTCACGGTTTCGGTCGGGGGCAGCGTTGGCGCTTCGGTCGGAGCGACGGTGGGGGCTTCGGTCGCCGCTTCCGTGGCAACTTCAACCGCGATTCGGGTGGGCGTTTCGGTTGAGGTGGTCGTGCATGCCGCCAGAAGCAACACGAAGCACATTGATACAATCCGGACAAGCCATTTCTTGTGAAGCATAGAGACCTCCAGAGACAACTTCGATTGGATGGGTGCGTGGTTTATTAAAACCAGATTAAA
>DAOUGY010000281.1:0-1534 GCA_034428975.1 Anaerolineaceae bacterium
GCGGCGCAGGAAGGGGAATTGCTCATACACGCTGTACGGAAACTCGTGCAGGAATTCAATGCGCAGCCCGGCCTCGATCAGCGCGCTGACCACCTCGCCCAACGGGTGCGCCCACTCGTACGTCTGTCCCTCAATCACCGCCGAACGGTCCGAATAGCAGCCCTGAGACGGCTCGATCAGGGCGTTCGGGTCAAAATAATCATACGCCACCCGCCAATCCGCGGCGAACGAATCAAACGCCCAGGCGAACGGGTGAAACTCGGCGATGTAAAACACGCCGCCGGGCCGCACAAAACGGGCCGCCGTGCGCGCCCAGCGCCGGATATCCGGCAGCCAGTTGAGCACACCGTACGAGGTAAACACCACGTCGAACGTCTCATCCAGATGGTCCGGCAAATCGTACAGGTCGCAGCAGATGAAGCGCGCCGGCAGGTTCAGTTCCGCACTCAGCGAGCGCGCCAGCGCAATCGCCTCGTCGGACAGGTCCATACCGGTCACCTGTGCGCCCAGGCGCGCCCAGGAAAGCGTATCCATGCCGAAGTGGCATTGCAGGTGCAGCAGCGATTTTGCGCGCACATCGCCCACCTCGCCCATTTCCAGCGGATTGAGCTTGTTCTCGCCGGCCTTGAACGATTCCAGCCGGTACAGATCCGAGCGGGCGTTGACCGCGGTGTATTGGTTCCAAACGCGCCGGTTGGCGCTGCGATAGTCGTCCATGCGCATTTCTCCTCACAGGGTATGCTTGATTTAATCACAAAATGGGCCAATTCAAACCGTACCGGCCGGGCTGTTTTGTTGCCAAATGCATCGTCTGCTGAAAACAAATGCATCGGGGTGGCGCATTTTGCAATATACTGAGTATGCAACGCGGATTGGTTCACACAGGGAGGGCTGATTCATGAAAAACAATCGCCAAGATTCGCTTCTTTGGGTCGTGCTCGGCGCGACAGGCGGCGCCCTGCTGGGCGGTATCCTGTCGAGGCGGCATGTGGAGCTGCCCATCGCCCCACGGCTGCGCGCCTGGCAGCAAAGCCTGCGCAAAGAATACGGCCCGGTGGATGCCGCTTTCTTTGGCGCCAAGGTTCAAAGCCGCTACGAAGAGTTGTATGCGCGCCGTCCGCGGTTCTGCCGCCGCGCCCTGCGCGCGCACCTGGAGGAAAACATTCTCCCCGGTGTTGCTCTCTATCAAACTTTGCTGGGAGAAGGCCTGAACCCGAACGCCGCGCTCGATATGATCACGGATCTCAACCGGGCGGTCATTCTGCAAAAATACGGACGATTCAAACCGCTGGCACGCCTGCCCATTTTCTTCCCCCTCTTTCGCTGGATTGTGCGTGGTATGATGCGCTTTAATTTCCCACCGGAAGGCTGGGACACCGAATGGGTGGAAGACAGCCCGCAGCGAATGGCGTTCAATCTGCACAGTTGCTTCTATCATCGCGTGCTCAGCTATTACGGCGTGCCCGAACTGACCGCCGTATTTTGCGACAGTGACGATGAAATGATGGAAGCGTTTGATCCCGCCGTGCGGTTC
>DAOUGY010000282.1:0-4838 GCA_034428975.1 Anaerolineaceae bacterium
CCCATGTCACCGTCAGCGCCGGAGAGAATCCCGGCGAGCTGCTGCATGTAACCTTTGGCTGCGCCGGTGATGGTTTTAAATCCAGGCAGGAATGCGCTGGCCAGCGTCCCCATCATGCCCTTGGCGCCCTGTTTCAGCCCGTCGATCTCATCCCCGAAAGATTCCAACGCTTCGACGTCTTTGGTCGCCATCACCGCGCCCATGTCATGGGCTTCCTGACCCAGCCGGCCGATTTCATCCGCTCCGGCTTTGATCAGCGGGTTAAGCTCCATCGCGCTTTTGCCAAAAATCTCCATTGCCAGCGCATCGCGTTCGGTCTCGTTGGCCATTCCGCCCAGCGCGCCCAGCGCATCATTCATTACATCCTGAGCGCTGCGCAGACTGCCGTCGGCATTGGTAATGCCCACCCCCAACTTTTTGAAAGCGTCCGCGGCCGGTCCGGTTCCGTCGGCTGCGCCGCCCATTGAGCGTGTCAGCTTGGATAATGCTCCGGTCATCGTTTCCGTGGAAACGCCCAGCTGACCGCCGATATATTCCATCTCTTGCAGTTTCTCTACGCTGATTCCGGTGACGTTCGAAAGATCCACCAGCTCACCGGCGGCATCCGAGGCTTTCAACACCATTGCAGACAATCCGGCCACCGCTGCCACCGCTCCGGCTGCCACCCCCGCGATCGCCTTGCCCGCGGCTTTCAGGCCGGTTCCCAGCCCGTGCATCACGTCTTTCAGCGTCACCGTTTTCTTGGTGACCTTGTCCTCTTTATCACCCAGGTCTTCCAGCGCCTTGGCGGCCTGTTTGCTTTCATCACCCATGCCGTCCAGCGCACCCTCAGCCTGGCGCAGCTCCGTTTGCATCCGCCCCAGCGTTTCCGTCTCTTTATTGAGTTTGATCTGCATCTCGGCCAGCTCTTTAGCACTGGCTTTACCGCTGGATGCCAGTTCCTGGTAAACATTCTCCAGCCCGGACACCTTTTGCTTCTGCAGATCGATGGTCTGGGAGAGGCTTTTGATGCGCATCTCCAGCCCTTCCTGACTCTTGCCCCAGTCGCCAATAGCCGCAGCCGAGGCTTTGAATCCGCTCTCGATCACGCGAATTTCGCGGTCTAGCTCGGCAACCCCGGCTTTATAGTTGGTGGTATCCAGCTGGACTTTTTGGCTGATGGGTGGCAGGTCGGACATGTTTAGACCTCAATTCCTTCCTCGATTCGGATATCAAATGGGTCCGATAGTTGGCCAACCTCCAGCTGCAGATCCACAGGAATAGCCCGCTCATCCTCGGCGCCGGCCGTGAGCATTTCCTTTCGCAGGAACACGCGCTTTACCGTGGTTGCCGGCAGCGGCGGGTAATGATCGCCCGTCTCCATCTCCACTTCGACCCAGCCCAGCGCTTCAAAGATGACTTTGTAATCCCGGTTCCAGGCGTGTTCGCTTTCCACCCGCAGCGATTCTCCCTCGCTGGTCATAATCACCTTCCGCGCCTTTTTCGCGATCTCGGCAAACAGCCATTCATGCTCCGGCGGGATGTGCATCAGACAGCCCTGGGTATAGATCACATCGAAATCCCCAACCTCATCAATCATCTTTTCAGCCGGGCCGATGATGGTCTGGATCTTCTTGTATTCCGGGAAGTGCGCGCGTCCCACTTCCACGGTTTTGAGGCTGATCTCAATCCCGGTCAACTTTTTGAATCCGGCCTTTTTCAGCGCCACCAGGTTGCGCCCGGTGCCACAGCCGATCTCCAGAATGGAATCGGGTTTATTGGCATACTGGCGTATGGTTTCCACCACCATCGTGGAGACGTTATCCAGCCCCAGGTAGAACTCCGGTCGGCAGGTTCGAATCCGTTTCTCCGGTGCCCCGCTGGCTGCCGGATCCGCCCAGAACTTTTCTCGCTCAAATTTATAAGTCGTGTATTTGGTCACAGGTAGCTCTCCACAGTTTCAACGAATTTTTGAGGGTTCCACGGAACCGAGATAAACCGCGACCGCCAGGCGGCCGCCTCGGGTGTGTCCATACAGGCCTGCTGCAGCGCCTTGCCCGGATCTCCCGCCAGAATATCCAGCGGATACGCCATCAGGTCGGCGTATTTTTCCCAGTTGGCCGCGAACACCGTTTGTCCGTGGCTCACCGTGTGCGGCGGCAGGTCCTCACGCATCATCAGCGTGGGTTTTCCCCTGGCAATCGCCAGGTAGGCAAACGTTTGATGCCCGATCACCACCTCAGCTGCATCGATTTCCTTGATCGCCAGATCCGGCCGTCCCTGTATGTAATTCACACCCGGCAGCCTGGTCAGGCCGTTGCGCTCCAGGCTCTGGATATGCCGCACCGTCAGCTGAGCGCCGGTCTGCTTGCAGTAGCTGTGCAAAATTTTGAACGTGGCGGCGTTGGCCGCTTTGTCCTCGTCACAGATCCAGCCGCTGACCGAGGGGTGAATCGGACCGAAAAGGATCCGCTTTGGTTTTTCCACTGCCTGAAACGGCAGCATCTCGCAATAGGTCCAGCCGGTCACTTCGATGTCCAGCGGGTAGCCGTAGCGCCGCATGACATCCACATGCCCCGGCCCCGGCACGAAGGTGCACTTAGTGTGCGGCCATACGTCCCAGATGCCGTCCCAGATGATCTGCGGCCGGGCTGCGTGCGGGTAAAGGAACACCGGAACCCCGTGCTTATGGAACAGATCCAGTGTCGGGGTGCGTTTACCGCCGTCCATGTCATACAGCACCATCTTGACGCCGCTCACGCGCTGATTGACGCACGGCCGGTAGCCGGCCTTGCGCAGCGCGTCCACATACGCCTTTTCTTTGCCCTGGTGGCCGCGGTAAAAGAAGTAGCGCTGCGGCGGCCGTTTATTGTTACTATAACCATGATGCCGCGGGATCATCGCAGTAGATTTGGGTGGCTTTCTTGTTACTGGTGGCATTTTTTCCTTTTCCGTCCACTTGACCGAGCCGGTTGACAAATGGCATCAGCGATTGCATATCCGCGTTGTCGATATCGGGCAGCGACCAGCCGAACATCTTCACCAGCATGATCTTGATGTCGATCAGACCGATCAGTGTCTCTTCCTCCGGGTTGTCCCCGGCAGGGTAGGGTTTTCCGATGCTGGCATAATCTCAGCCACCCGCGCTGAAATAGCGATGACCACCGCGATCAATTCCGACAGATCCGCGCCATTCTTGAGGTTGTCGATGCTGAATTTCTCGCCAAAGAAGTCCACGATGATCTGATACAGCGCTTTCAGCTGATCCTTGCCCATCTCGTCATCGCTGAGCGAGCTGGACCACTCCATTGCTCGCTCAGCGAAACTGACAGGGATTCGCGCCCGGCTGTAAGTCTGGATTGGTGCGTCGTCTTCGTCGTACAACGTCAATTCAATAGGTGTTCCGAGCGGCATGACTCTCTCCTAGTACGATGCGGACACGATGGCCGGGATTTGAACAGAATCAAACCATCCGGTGGAATCAAAGGCGGTCACGTCCTCATCACCGATCATGCGCTGCACGCCGTCAATTACGCCGTCCGGCAGGAAGAACTTGCATACCGTCTTGATGGCATGCACGGTCAGTTGCAGCATTTTCGGATCCGGCGACTCGCCTTTGGTGGCGGCTTCTTCATCCGGGATATCGAATTTGCATTTCAGGAAGGCATAGTAGCGGTAGCTCCCATTCGATTTCATCGAGCGGAATAACAGCGCATAGGATGGCGGGACCCCGCCGTGATCGTAGAAAATGCCGCTGGTGTCGTCGAACTTCTGGCCGGTTAATCTGGCCAGCAGTTCCAGCGGAACGTTGGTCACGCTCAGGGTGATCGTGGTCTCGCCCTTGGTGGTGAACGTATCAAACGCCTGATCATCGGCGTAGATCGTCTCGCTGTTCACCGTGGAAGCCTGAGAGGCCTCTGCGGCCGGCGCCAGATACTCCGGTGTCCCTGCCACATAGTTTCCCAGTTCATCGGTGGTCACAGCGGCCACGTAAAGCGAATCCAAACCAACCCGAGGTTTGTATTCTCCAGTTTGAAAGGTCATTTTATTGACTCCTAATAACTCTCTGTTAATTCCTCTTCATCAGAGGTGAAAATAAAATCCATCGCCATACCGTAATGGCCTGTGTCGGCGCTCTTGGAAATCTGAGCGATATTACTTTTTGAGAAACCGAAATCGGTCATGGCGCCCGCCACATTCGGCAGTGCGTTTAACCCATCCCGGCTGTAGATGGAAACCTGGACCCGCCAGCTGCGCAGCGTCTCCCGGTCATCGGCATGCGCCACCGGCGGCGAGCTGATCAGCCGGTAAGTCATGAACAGATCCGGCAGCTCCTGCCCGGTATCCATGATCATCTTGTCCGCGGCAAACGGCACCGCCAGCATGCTCAGCGCATCCTCGACCAGTTCAAAGATCATTTCAGCGCCTCCAAGAGCACATCTCGCATTGCTTTACTGGCTGCTTTCGAATCTTCGTCTATGGTGGGGCGAATGTATGGCTGGGCCTCCATGCTAGAATTTCCATATTCCTGGTTATTGGCATATCGCGCTGTTTCTGCATCGGTGAAGTCAATGTCGTGAATGACCCCAACCGAAAGGTAGTGGAAATTACCATCCTGAAAAGGTCCAGCAATTTTGATGTGTTCCTCCAGGTTGTGGGTATCCTTGGGTGCGCGTCGTTTCATGCCAGTTTGAAACACCTTCGCGCCAGCCATCAATGCAGCATCGGCAGCCGCATCCAGATCCCGGCCCATCTGAGCCAGTTTCTCGAAAGTGTCCTCGAGTCCTTTGGTGGATACTTTTACCCTGGTCGCCATCGCTTCACCTTCAATTCCAGGTATTCGCTGCGCTCGCCGATGT
>DAOUGY010000283.1:0-1753 GCA_034428975.1 Anaerolineaceae bacterium
GATTCGCCAGAATGGACTGCGCCATCGGCACGATCCGCCCGGATCGGTTCAACAATTCCACTTCGCCGCGCCAGAAACCATTCTGGCGTGCCTGAGGCAGTATGCCATGCTTCATCAACTCGCGCATCCTCGGCGAATACAACGACAAGAAATCGACTGACCTGATTTCCTCCCGTTCGTCCAGGCCCAGGAAAGCTCGCCCGGAGCGATTCATGTAGCGGATCGGTTCACCCGGTGCGCCTGTGACCACCATCAAAGGCATTTCCCATAAAATTTTCACCAACTGGTCGCGATGTTCTTCCGCCTGCGTGCGATACTGACTTTCTCGTACCAATTTACCCTGAATGGATTGCAAATCCCGTGTGCCTTCTTCCACCCGGCGTTCCAACCGGGCGTTGGCCCGTTTCAATTCCTCCTGCAATGTCTTCTCTGTGGTGATGTCCACCATGACGGTGAAAATGCAGGGGTGTTGATCCATTTCGATCCATTCCATCGAAACCAGAGCGACTCGTTTCTCGCCATTTCGCAGGTAAGGTGTTTCCACCCGGTCTATTTTCCGTTTTTCGCTCAGGGCTGCAAACAGGGCTTCCACTTCGCCCGTCAAGTCTTCAGACACCAGCTCCAGGTCCCAGATGGTTTTTCCCAATACTTCATCGCGTGTCCGGTCAAACATCTGAAGCATTGCCGTGTTGACATCCAAAAAGCGGTTGGTCACCTGGTCGGTTATGGCCATACCAACAAAATGAGTGTGCAGCATCAATTCGGCATATTTCGAAAGGTTCGAAGGTTGCGCTTCCGGTAACCGTTGCACATCCTGTTCCGGCTTCTTCTCCAGCAATGAATCCACAGCTTGTAGCAGCGAATCCGCCATGTCACCCATGGGCAGATAAGCCTGCATTCCTGGAAGGAGCAGGTGCGCCATGGCGTCCAAATTTTCAGGTTCGCCCACCACCAGCAAACGATTTGTCCCATCTGAAATCAGATCATGCAGCACAGCCAGGAACGGATATTCCATAACATGCTGAATACGGAACAGAATCAGATCGGGTTTTTGCAGATCCAGCACTTCGTTAAGTTTGCGCGGGTCGCTGGCAAACACCCAGTTCACGCCGCCGGGTCGGGTGGCGAGTATACGCCGAACCGAATCTCCTTCTTCCCGGCTGCCGCCTGTATACACCACGCGAATCATCTGAGGCTGCATGCGTCTCCCTGAAAAAAGACCCGCCCGGGCAACAAGTCACAGGCGGATCCGATTTTTCTTCTACAGGCTGTCAATCAATTTCATCACTTGCTCAACCACCTGCTCAATGCTCATCCCATCCGAGTTGAGAATTACCGCGTCATCGGCCGGGCGCAGCGGCGCCAGTTCGCGCGATGAATCAAATGCGTCACGCTTTTTCATGGCGGCGAGCACCGCCTCATACTCTGCCGGTTCGCCGCGTTTCACCAGTTCGTCATAACGGCGGCGGGCGCGTTCTTCCACCGATGCATCCAGATACACTTTTAAATCGGCAAACGGCAACACCACGGTGCCGATGTCCCGTCCGACCATCACCACCCGCCCGCGCTGGCCAATCCGGCGCTGCTGGGCGGTCATCGCGGCGCGCACCCCGGCATAGGCGGAAACCGCGGAAACGTTGGCATCCACCTCGCGTTGCCGGATGGCCCAGGTGATATCCTCCCCATCCAGCAGCACATCATACATCCGTCCGTCGGACAGGCTGGCCGGACGCACATCAATCTGCGCCGTTTC
>DAOUGY010000284.1:0-1694 GCA_034428975.1 Anaerolineaceae bacterium
GTCACCAGCACCACCGAACTGGCCACCGATGTGTACTCCAGCGAGGTGATCCAGGCGGCAAAGTGCAACGCCAGGAACACGCCCGCCAGCACGATCAGCGCGATTTGCTTGCCACGCAGCGCCGCAAAATCCGCGCGGTGACGATATAAAGCAAAGGGCGCCAGCACCAGCGCGGCAAGCGACAAGCGCATCGCCGCGATCACCAGCGAAGGCGCATCCTGTTGTGAAATGCGGATGAACAATGAGGCGGTGGATACCGCCAGGATCGCCACGATCAGGCCGAGCAAGGGAGGAAATGCGGGGTTGGGTTTCAAATTCGGTCACCGGTTTCTGGACAATTTTGCTTGACAAACTCCAGCACCATCGCTAGAATTTTTGTTAAGCGTGGGTCAAATTTCACAAATCGCTGCCTGCAACGACAGCAAAAGGAGGAGCCTCATGGCTTTTGAGATGGTTTCACTTCCCTATGCGTTCGATGCATTGGAACCCGTCATCGATGCCCGCACGGTCGAGATCCATTATACCAAGCACCATGCCACATACCTCAAAAACTGCAACGCAGCGATCGAGAAATACCCCGATCTGGCTCGCTTGACCATCGAGGAGGTTCTGTCGGACCTCAATCGCATCCCGGAGGATATTCGCACCGCGGTGCGCAACAATGGCGGCGGCTTCTACAATCACAATATCTACTGGGCTTCCATGGCCCCCAATGCCGGCGGTTCACCGTCCGGTAAACTGGCGGTTGCCATTCAGGCTACTTTTGGCGGCGTGGATGCGCTGAAAAAAGAGATGGAAAAGGCCGGCCTGACTCGTTTTGGCAGCGGTTATGCCTGGTTGAGCGCCCGCAAAGGCGGCATTCTTACGGTGCATTCCACCGCCAATCAGGATTGCCCGCTTTCCGAAGGGTTGATTCCCCTCATCGTCGTCGATGTTTGGGAACACGCCTATTACCTGAATTACCAGAATCGCCGCGCGGATTATCTGGCGGCCTGGTGGGATGTGGTCAACTGGCAGGAAGCGGAACGCCGCTATCTGGCAGCTTTATAACTACTTCACTACAAATTCCTGGAGGAAACATGGCTCACGTAATTACCAGCTTGTGTTTGCGCGATGGCGGTTGCGCCACGGTCTGCCCGGTTGAGTGCATTGTACCCGGCAAGCCGGTTGACCAGTATCCGTGGTATTACATCGATCCTGATACCTGCATCGACTGCGGCGCCTGCGTGCCCGAATGCCCCTGGGCGGCCATCTTCCCCGAAGACGAAGTCCCCGCAGCCTACAAAGCCAAGGGCGGCGAATTCCTTTCCATGCCGGTTGGCACGGCCGGGTTCGGCACCGTTTATGACGGCAAGAATCACGACGGCGATGCCGTGCACCTGACCGCCACCCGTGTTCTGGCAGCCGGCGAAGTCGTGGACCTGACCCCGGATATCGCGGCGAATGCCGCCTTCTTCGCCGAAGGCCCCGGCTATAGCGCAGCCAAGTAGGGTCGTCGAATTGAGATAAACAACGATGGGCGGGTCGTATGACCCGCCCATGCCATCATTTAAAGATCAACGTCGCGCCACATTGATAACCGTCGGGAACTGGAGGTGGAGCATGACCACAGCGTCTTCCGACACCCGTGTCGAACGGGATTCCCTGGGTGAGGTGCAGGTACCGCTCAACGCGTTGTACGGGGCTCAAACCCA
>DAOUGY010000285.1:0-2249 GCA_034428975.1 Anaerolineaceae bacterium
CCGACCAGGCTCATCTCGTTGCGCACCACGTTGATGATCTGCGGCAGCTCGTCCAGGCTGGAGCGGCGCAAAAAACGCCCGACGCGCGTGATGCGCGGATCGTCGCGGCGCTTGTGGTTGAGCACCTTGCCCTGCTCGTCCGTCTGCCAGAGCTGCGCGCTCAGCCGGTCGGCGCCCACCACCATGGTGCGAAACTTGATCATGCGGAAGAGCTTGCCGTTTTCGCCGGCGCGCGGGGCGGTGTAGAAAACCGGGCCGCCGTCGTCCAGCTTGATCAGCAGGGCCAGCACGGCGATGACCGGCAGGGTGAAGGGCAGGGTGAGGAGCACAAGGGTCAGGTCGAAGGCACGCTTGACCATGCGCTGATACTCACTGAGGGCCGGGGCGCGCAGATCGAGCATGGGGATGCCGGCGAAATCCTCCACGCTGGCGCGGTGCAGGGCCAGCGAAAAGTAATCGGGGATGACCCACACGCGCACGGGCAGGTCGTGCAGCTCGGAGGCGACGCGGTTGAGACGCTGGTGCGCGGAGAGCGGCAGCGCCACGACGACATCGTCCACCCTGCGCGCGGCGATGACCTCGCGCAGCGGTTCGATGCCGCCCAGCACGTCGGGCTGTTCGGCCTGCTTGCGCGGATCGTCATCCAGAAAGCCGATCAGGTCGATGCCGTGCTGCCCGCGCATTTTCTCCTCGACGCGCCGGCCGACGACG
The DNA here is from genome assembly GCA_034428975.1 of Anaerolineaceae bacterium. Classification (GTDB taxonomy): domain Bacteria; phylum Chloroflexota; class Anaerolineae; order Anaerolineales; family Anaerolineaceae; genus DAOUGY01. The sequence goes on from DAOUGY010000285.1 coordinate 712, forward strand.
CCCGCGCCCAAAATGAGCACGCGGCGGGTTTGCACGGCGCTCCATTGCGGCGAGCGGAAGGCCAGGCGGGCCAAAATGCGCCATCCGGCCATCCACAAAAAGCCCAGGGCGATGAAGAGGGCGAAGAGCAAACGCGACAGGTCGCGGTAGCCGAGGTAAAGCACGCCGGCCATGCATACCGCCGCCAGCGCGCTGCCCCAAAACAGGCTGGCAAACTCGTCCACGGCGCGCAGGTTTTTGCGGCCGTCGTACAGCGAGAGCAGCATGAGCGCGCCCACCCACACCAGCGCAAAGACGACGTACAACCAGCCGGGCGGTTGGGGCACTTCGATGAGGATTTGGACGCCGGGCAGGCCGTTGAAGAGCGGGCGCCAGGCCACCGCGGCGATGAGCGCCAGGGCGACGAGCAAGGCATCCAGAAAGATGGAAAAAACGGCGAAATTGGCGGAAAAACGTCGCAGCATGGAGTCTACTCCCCCCGGGTGAAGCGCTGGCGAAGTGTCTGTCGCAGCGCCTGCCAGATGAAACGTGGATAACGGATGTAGCGCCGCCACAGGCGGCCGGGTTCGTTGACCAGACGAAACAGCCATTCCAGACCGCTGCGCTGTACCCAGCGCGGCGCCTGGGCCTTGCTGCCGGATAGGAAATCAAACGCAGCGCCGACGCCCACCAGCGTCTTGCCGGGCAGCGCGGCGCGGTGCGCGTGCATCCACAATTCCTGGCGGGGCGAGCCGAGACCCACCCAGACGATGTGCGCGCCGGATGCGCGGATGCGCTCCAGGGCGGTGTTTTGCTCGTCGTCGGAGAGCGTGCGGAAGGGCGGGCAGTCCACCCCGGCGACGCGCAGGCCGGGATTGGCGCTTTGCAGACGGCGCACCAGCCCGGCGGTCACTTCGGGCGCGCCGCCATAGAAATAATGCGACCAACCGCGCTCCAGTCCATACCGGCAGGCGGCTTGCAACAGATCGGGGCCGTAGACACGCTCGACGCCCTTCGTCCCGCGCAGTTTGAGCAGCCAGACCACCGCCATGCCGTCGGGCGTGACCAGGTCGGCGGCATTGAGCGCGTCGCGCACGGCGGGCTGTTCACCGGCGTCGATGATCAGATGGGCGGGGGCGCAGCACACCACGCCGCCCGTGCCCGCGGCAATCTGGCTGTCCAGCGTTGCCAGCGCGTCCGGCATGGCTATGGCGCTGACCTGCACGCCGAGGATGTCAAGGCGCGGCAGTGTCATGTTGCTCCATAGCTTTTTGATAAATCTCAAGTAAACTGGCAAAAGCCGGCTTTGCAGTATATTTTTCAATATAGACTGATCGTGCCATTGCTCCCATTTCTTCCAATTGTGCCGGGGTCTGCCAAACCTCTTTGAGGACCCTTGCAAGATCGGAGGCGTTTCCGGCTTCAAACAAACGACCTGTCTGGCCCTCTTGCACGAGATCAGTCATCGCCCCCAATTTTGACGCGATCACTGGTGTACCGCAGGCGAAAGCTTCCAGTATGGTTCGAGGCATACCTTCAAACCAAATGGATGGGAAAAC
>DAOUGY010000286.1:0-17635 GCA_034428975.1 Anaerolineaceae bacterium
CCCAGCAAACCGACCATGTCGGCCAGTAGTTTGCGGCGTGGAACGAGCGTGCGGTCCTCGGAGGGCAGGGCCAGGGTGTAGCCGCCGGCCATGCCGCGCGCTACAATGGTAACCTTCTGGACGGGATCCGCCTCGGGCAGGGCGTTCATCACCACGGCGTGCCCGGCTTCATGGTAGGCGACGATGCGCTTCTCATCTTTGCTGATCAGGCGGCTCTTGCGTTCGGGGCCGGCGATGACGCGTTCGATGGCTTCTTCAAACTCGCCTTGCTGAATGACCTTTTGATTGCGGCGGGCGGCCAGAATGGCAGCCTCGTTGACCAGGTTTTCCAGGTCGGCGCCGACAAAGCCAGGCGTGGCGCGCGCCAGCAAACTAAGGTCAATGTCCGGAGCCAGCGGTTTGCCCTTGACATGCACTTTCAGAATGGCCTCGCGTCCGCGCACATCCGGCCGGTCGAGCACAACGCGGCGGTCAAAACGACCGGGGCGCAGCAGCGCGGGGTCAAGGATATCGGGGCGGTTGGTGGCGGCCATGATGATGATGTTGGTGTCGGTATCGAAACCGTCCATCTCCACCAACATCTGGTTGAGGGTTTGCTCGCGCTCGTCGTGGCTGCCGCCCAAACCGGCGCCGCGCTGGCGGCCGACCGCGTCAATTTCATCGACGAAGATGATGCAGGGCGAGTGGCGTTTGGCCTGATCAAACAGGTCACGCACGCGGCTGGCGCCAACGCCGACGAACATTTCCACAAATTCAGAACCGGAGATGGAGAAGAAGGGCACACCGGCTTCGCCGGAGACGGCCTTGGCCAGCAGGGTTTTGCCGGTGCCGGGCGGGCCCACCAACAGCACACCCTTGGGGATGCGTGCGCCGAGCGCGATGAATTTCTGCGGTTCGCGCAGGAATTCAACGACTTCGGCCAGCTCCTCCTTCGATTCGTCCACGCCGGCCACGTCCGCAAAGGTGACGGTGGGGTGGTCGCCGGTGAACATACGCGCGCGCGATTTGCCAAAGGACATGGCCGCGCTGTTGGAGCCCTGCGCCTGGCGGAAGATGAAGTAAAACGCGCCGCCCAGGATCAGGAAGGGCAGGATGTAGCTCAACGCCGTGAGCACGCCCCACCAGGCACTGGGCGTTTTGATTTCAACGAGGATACCGTTATCCGGCGAGAGCTGCTCGGGCGTGACGCCAAAATCCAGCAGCTGCTGCGTCAGCGTCGCTGACGTCTCCATCACCGAGCTTTGCTCTTTGCCGTCGGCATAGGTAACCGTCAGATTGCTTTCATCGGCGACGATGCGGGTTATTTTTCCGCTCTTGATATCCGCGGCAACCTGATTAATGGTCAGGACGTCTCCACTGGATGCTTTCGAAAAGTTGAAGATGACCATGACAATGATGGCCACGAAAAGCAGCAAGTAGATCACATAAGACTGATTGCGAGAATTCACAGAAGCCTCCCAGCAATTGCTGTGCGTTGCATACTCAATATTATCATTCAAAATTATACCAATGCCGGAACCTTCAAGCCAGTTAATGCATAATAAAATCAAGAAATCTAATAAAAAACTTACAAATATCCGGTGAACCATCGCGCCAATTGACAGTTCGGATACGCCTCCCTATACTGTGAGTAGCGAAAACACGGTTTTACATCCGAAAAAAGGAAGGTGCGTATGACTTCTGCAGACGTTGATTCGGATACCAGCCAGCCTGCGGCGGATGCAGGTGAATTGACCAACGATGTTCCGACACCACCACCGGACGACCGGCCGGCCGGAGCGGCTGAACCGATTTTGACGGATGCCGCCACGGAAGAATGGCCGGGTGAACCCACGGCTGAAGTGCCACTTCCCACCCATGTCGACTTGCCCGGCGAGACGGACATGGTCAACCTGCTGGTGAAGCGCGAGGCGCTGGTGCAATTGTGGAAGCGCGGTGAGGCCGCCCAGAAAGAAATCAACAGCACCATCAACAATATTAAAACTGCCACAGCTTTGCTGGAACTGGTGCGCCAGGCACGCAATGAAATTATGGCCGGCAAGGATCACTTTGAGGAAGCCGACCGGTTGCTGAGTGAAGCCGAGTTTCGCATTGACTTTTACCGGCGCATGGTGAAGAGCGCGCGCCGGATCGGCGGCTGGCTGCTGGCGTATGAAGTGTTATGGCTGATTGGGCTGGGGGTGTGCGTGGCCCTGCTTAACCTCACCCAGGCCAAACCGTCATTGCAGACGGTGTTCACCACGGTGGATGTCTCCCAGTTCCTCAACAGCCTGGTGTGGGGCGGGCTGGGCGGTGTGGTGGGCGCGTTGTACGCGCTGTGGAAACATGTGGCCGATGACCAGGATTTCGACAGCCAATACGCCATGTGGTACATCACCAACCCGGTGTTGGGCGTAGCTTTGGGAGCATTTGTCTTCCTGATCATTCAGGCGGGTTTCTTCTCGCTGACGGCGGGCGCCAATGCCGGACAAACCATCCAGTCGGCGGCTGTGATCTATGTGCTGGCCTGGATCTGCGGTTTCAAGCAGAATGTGGTATATGAGATTGTACGGCGAATTTTGGATGTGTTCCGCGTCAACGTCCAAACGGACGGAACCGAAAAGGATAAAAGCGTTGAGAAGCCTCAATAAGGCATAGAAACGAATGCGGGAAGGTCGTCCACCGGAGACCTTCCCGCGTTTGTTTAAACCGGACGGGCTATTCTTTGAAGAGTGGGGGAAGCGGGTGGCACTGACCGCAGCCGATGGCCGGCTCTTTGACCGGCGACGCGGTTTTGGTGCAGTATGCGGTCACCTTGACCTGTTTGGAGAAGCCCAACAAGCGGCGTTCCACGCGGCCTTCGAGCACCAGATTGGGGCAGGCATTGGCGCGCAGAATGGCAGGTACCGGGCAGGTATTGCACAGCTTTGGGGTCCAATCGTGCGTAACCAGACGGCATTCTTCCACATTTCGACCGCGGAAGTAGTTGCCGTAAAAGTAGCGGCATTCAAAACCGGCTGGTGTCCGCATGATCCCTCGCTTAATACCATTTCTGTCCCCGCAGGGACAGAAAGAATTTTACACCTGTTGTCGACTGATTAGTTCTGCACGCGGGTGACGTATGAGCCGGTGCGAGTGTCCACGCGGATGGTGTCGCCTTCGTTGACGAAGTAGGGCACATCCACCACTGCGCCGGTTTCAACGGTGACCTTTTTGGTCACGCCGGTGGCCGTGTCGCCCTTGACGGCGATTTCGGCATAGGTGACCAAAAGATCCACCGAGGTGGGCAGTTCCACATCCAACGGCTCGTCTTTGTAGAAAGTCAGCTTGACTTCCATGCCTTCTTTGAGGAAGCCGGCCGAATCGCCCAGAACACTCTTGGGAATGCCGGGCTGCTCGAAGGTTTCCTGGTCCATGAAGAAGTACAACTCACCATCGGTGTACAGATACTGTACCATGTGGAATTCGAGACGGGCTTCCTGAACGCCGGTACCGGAATTGAAGGTTTTTTCAATGGTGGAGCCGGTGCGCAGATTGCGCGCCTTGATGCGGATGGTCGCGTTGCCGCGGCCGGGTTTATTGTGGGAATACTCCAGAACTTTGAAGAGCGATCCGTCCAGTTCGAAAGTGACACCCTTACGCAGATCATTTACATCAATCATGACAACTTGGCCTTTTCTTTTGAAGTTTAACAGAAAGCATTATAGCGCAGGCGCAGCCCGGTGACAAGGCTGCGAAGCGCCGGTCGCATACGGCGCTTTAGCGGGCGGGGTGAGCGGCGGGTTTGCGTTTGAGCAGCAGCGGGCCGATCCGATCCATGATCCAGCCAAAGGCCAGTTCAACCCAGGGTGTGAGGCCAAGAATGCCGGGTACGTACACGGCGCGGCGCGGACGGCGCAACAGCGAAAGGACCGCATCGCCGACACGATCCACCCGAACGCTAAAGCGTTCCGCCGGAACCGAACCCCCGCCGGGCAGGCTGCGGGCGGTATCAAAAAACTCGGTGATCACCGGGCCGGGTTTGACAGTGCTGACACTGACACCGCTGCCGCGCAATTCGCGGTGCAGAGCGGTGGTGAAGGCATCCACCCAGGCTTTGGTGGCGGCGTACACGGCGATACCCTGGCTGGGAATGCTGCCGGCGATGGAGGAAATATTGATGATGTGACCGCAGCGAGCCCGGCGCATGGCGGGCAGGAAGGCGTGTGTCAGGCAGGCCACGGCGGTGATGTTCACGGCAACCATTTCACGGGCGGTTTCCCAGGGCATTTCGCTGTAAAACCCGTACCAACCAAAACCGGCGTTATTGACCAACACGTGCGGCACGCCGAATTGATCGATGATTTGGCGGCACAGGGCAACGCAGGCGGCTTCATCGGTGAGGTCGGCGGTGATCGTGTCGGCCCGTCCACCGGTTTCACGGATGGCGGCGGCCAATTCGGCCAGACGGTCCGCTCGGCGGGCAACCAGCACAACTGGATAACCGGCGGCAGCCAGACGCTGCGCCAGGTGCCGGCCGATGCCGCTGGATGCGCCGGTGATTACCGCGACGCCCTTGGAATTTGGAGGGGTATCGATATTTCGCATAGCCACTACTTTTTACGGTTGTGTTGAAATAGTGGGCGGTTCTCATAAAACCAGGTGACGGTATCAGCCAGGCTGTGACGCAGGCTGCGCGGTTGGTAGTTGAGATCGCGCGCGGCTTTGGCGTGGCTGATGTTGGAGCCACCGGTGACAGTTATGATGGAATAACGTGTGAAGCGCGGTTTGGAGTGGGTGAGCCGGTAAACGAATGGGGAAAATTCCGCGGCGATGCGCGCCAGCCAGACCGGCACGACCAGGGGACGCGCTTTGAGGTGCAGCAGCTCTTTGACGATCAGCATCAGGTTTTTAATGGAGATTTTTTCGCCAGAGAGTATGTAACTCTCACCGGTTTGCCCGCGCTCCGAAGCGGCAATCATCCCGTTGACCACATCGCGCACGTCCACAAAATCGTATGCCCCATCAATCAACCAGCTGGGTTTGTTGGCCATCCAGTCCTTGATGAGTGTGCCCATCTCGGACAGGCGAAAATCATACGGCCCGATGACCCCCGTGGGGCAGACCACCACAGCATCCAGCCCGTCACGCGCCGCGGATAGAACCTCCAGCGAGGCCTGTGCTTTGGAGCGATCGTATTCGCCGGCCGAATTTTCCGGGTCGAAAGGGGTGGATTCATCGATCACCTGATCGTCGGGCAGGCGGGTGAGCGCGTGGATGGAGCTGGTATACACCAATCGCCGCACACCCATCATGCGAGCGGCCTGAATGACATTGCGGGTGCCTTCCACATTGACCAGATTCACCATCTCATCTTTGCCGGGCAGGATGGAAATCAGGCCGGCCAGGTGAAAAACGGTGTCAACACCTTCAAAGGCGTTGGTCAGTTGCGGCAAATTGAGCACATTGGCCTCAACGATTTCAACGTTCAACCCATTCAGCGGGGTGCGATCTTCGCCGGGCAAGAGCATGGCGCGTACGGGTTTACCGCGGGTCAGCAATTCGCGTACCAACACATTGCCAATATGGCCGGCGGCGCCGGTGACCAGGATCATTTTGACCTCCGAGATAGTGCTTCCATGATTAATTCCATGCCCTTTTGGGCGGTACGATCCCCGTTGGCAGATTCGGGTTCCAACAGCCCTTGCAAAATGACGCCCAGCGCCAGGGCAATAATGACACGGGCGGTGTCATCCACATGGCCATCATCGATGGAGCCTTCATCCACCCCCTGCTGCAGCAAACCGGTGAAGTAGCTCTGGTAACTGCGATACGGCGCCACGGTAGCCTGCCATACCTGAGGGTCGCGGCTGGATTGAGTCCAGAATTCCAAAAACATGGGTAAATGACCGCGAGCATCGCGGAAGATGTGATTCAATGCGGCGGTCATTTGAATAAATGTCTGGGGGACGGTCGTGGCGCCGGAGGTGAGTTGCGTCATTTCGACGTTCAAATTGTTTAACCAGCTTTCCAACAGGCTCATGAAAACGTTGTGTTTGCCCGGAAAGTGGTGATAAAACGCGCCTTTGCTCACGCCGGCTTCGCTGCAAATTTGGGCAACGCCGGTGGCATCGTACCCTTGTTGTGAAAATAGGCGATATGCGGTTTGCAGGATACGGGCGCGGGTTTCTTCGCTGCGAAGTTGCATGGGATCTCCTTGTAAAACCGACCGGTCAGTCTGATTCTAGATGTCGGCAGCGGGAGAGTCAAGTTCGATCTTTACTAGGAGGTCATATGACCGCAACAAAAAACCGGCCGGAGACACCTCCGGCCGGTGAAAAACCATGGCCTGAATGGGTTTAGCGGTAAGCGCGCTTTTCCACTTCCAACACCAGGAAGACAGCCAGCCCCACGCCGGCTGCGATCAGGATATCCGGCAGGGAAAGCGGCGAAGCCATCAAGAATTCGCGCAGGGGAGGGAAGAATAGCACCGCCAGTTGCAGCAGCAGGGTGGCAAGGGCAAAACCGAGCAGCGGTTTGTTGCTCAATAACCCGGCGGAAAAGAGCGACTCGGTACCAGTGCGTACGGCAAACGCCTGACCGATCTGCGCGAAGGCCAGGGTGGTGAAGAGCATGGTCTGCCATGCGCCAGAGCCGCGCATGAAGTAGAGGATGGCGACCGCCAGAGCGGGCAGGCCGATGATCAGGCCGCTGGTGATGATTTGAACGAGCACTTTGCCTGCCAGGATGTTTTCATTGGGTGAATAGGGTTTGCGGCGCATGGTGCCGCGCTCGGCCGGTTCCATGCCCAAACCCAACCCCAGCAGACCATCGGTGAGCAGGTTGAGCCAAAGCAGCTGCACGGGCAGGAGCGCATTTTCCAGGATTACCAGCGGGGTGATGAGGGCGACAAGCACCTTCCCCAGGTTTCCGGCCAGCGAGAATTTCAGGAATTTCTTGAGATTCTCATAAATCGTGCGGCCCTCTTCCACGGCGGCAACGATGGTGGCAAAGTTGTCATCCAGCAGGATCATGGAGGAGGCTTCTTTGGAAACATCCGTGCCGGTGATTCCCATGGCGACGCCAATGTCGGCGCGTTTGAGAGCCGGAGCATCGTTGACACCGTCGCCGGTCATGGCAACGATTTCGCCGCGTTCCTGCAGTGCCTGCACGATTTGCAGCTTGTTCTCCGGTGAAACGCGCGCAAAGACAGACACCACATCCAGCCGCCGCTTCAACTCATCCGGCGTCAGCCGGTCCAGCTCCTGACCGGTGAGCACGCTGCCGTCCTTTAAAATTCCCAGTTCGCGGGCGATGGCCTGTGCCGTGAGTGGGTGATCGCCGGTGATCATGATCGGACGAATGCCGGCGGCCAAACAGGTCTGTACGGCGTCGCGCACTTCCGCACGCGGCGGGTCCATCATGCCCGTCATGCCCACAAAGGTCAAACCCTGTTCCATTTCGGAACTCTCCGGCCGGTGGTCCCACATCCGGAAGGCAACACCCAGAACGCGCACTCCGTTGGCTGCCATGCGATTGTTGGCGTTGAGAATGCGCGCGCGCCAGGAATCCTCCAACGGGTGAAGTTCGCCGTCCACCCAGACACACGAACTGATCTCCAGCAACCCGTCCACCGAGCCCTTGGTGAATGAAAGACACTCCACTTTTTCAGCATGAGCCGGTAACGGCAGCAAATCGGCGGGAGGCTCACCGGAAAGGGCGTGCAGCGTGGTCATGCGCTTGCGATTGGAATCGAATGCGATTTCGCCCACACGCGGCGCAACGGCTTCCAATCGGCTTTTTGACAGGCCGCCGGCCGCCGCGGCTACCAACAGCGCGCCTTCGGTTGGGTCTCCGATGGTGCGGAATTGACCGTCATCACCGGCCGGTTGAATCTGGGCGTCGTTGCACAATGTACCGCCGGAAAGCAGAAGCGTCAGGCTGGGATTTGCGCGTACTTGCGCTTGAATGGGATCTGCGTGATCAAAAACCGGCATACGGCGGCGCATTTCTTCGGTAATTTCGAAGCTGTGGCCAGCCACGTCCAGCACCGTGACGGTCATACGGTTTTCCGTCAACGTTCCGGTTTTGTCCGAACAGATCACAGTGATGGAGCCCAGAGTCTCTACGGCGGGCAGCTTGCGGATGAGCGCACGGCGGCGCAACATCTTTTGCGCGCCCAGCGCCAGGGTGATGGTCACGACGGCGGGCAAGCCTTCGGGCACCACCGCCACCGCGATGCTGATGGCGGTCAGCAGCATGGTATCCACCGTTTCCTGTCGCAGAATGCCAAGCAAGAAGACCAAAGCCGCCACCGCCAGGGCAACCAGCGCCAGACGTTTGGAAAGGACATCCAGCCGGCGCTGCAAGGGGGTCATGCCGCTTTCGGCACTTTGGATCAGCGCGGCAATTTTTCCAAGCTCGGTGGTCATGCCGGTTTGCACCACCACAGCCTGGCCGCGGCCGGCCGTGATGGTCGTGCCCATATAGACCATGTTGCGCCGGTCACCCAGCGCCAATTCCTCGTTGGCCAGCGCGGCGGTGGTTTTTTCCACCGGCTCCGATTCACCGGTCAAAGCGGCTTCCTGTGCGCGCAGATTAATCGATTCCAGCACGCGGCAGTCGGCGGGCACCAGATTACCGGCTTCCAGGAGAACGATATCCCCCGGAACCAGCAGGCGGGCGGAAATTTCCTGAACCTGCCCTGCGCGAATGACTTTCACCACGGGCACCGCCAGGCGCTTCAGGGCGGCAATGGCTTGCTCGGCGCGGTATTCTTGCACAAAACCGAGCACGGCGTACAAAACGACGATGGCAAAAATTGCAATGGCGTCTTTGAAATCTTTGAGGATGAGCGAAAGCACGCCGGCCGCAATCAAGATTAAGACCATGGTGGAAGTGAATTGCTCCCATAGAATTCTCCACCAGGGTTTGCGGCCGATCTCTCGCATCTCATTGGGACCGGTTTTCACCAATAATTCGCTGCTTTGTTCCAGCGTCAGGCCTTGCTCCAAATCAGTGGTCAGCTGCTCGGCTACATTTTCCGTCGAGAAGGTATGCCAGTGTGTCATTTTTATTTCATCCTTTCAGTGCCTGGATTAATACTAATTTGAAGCGACTGCGCCTGTCAAGTCTAAACAACCTCCAGTCTATACAAAAACCGGCGAAGCATGATTGCTCCGCCGGTTAAAAAACCTGTAATCAGAGGATTAGCCGACTTTCGGCTCGATCAAGCCGAAGGTTCCATCACGCCGGCTGTACAACACGTTGATGGCGTTGGTGTCGGCGTTGTAGAAGATGAAGAAGTTCTCATGGCCCAGCAGCGCCATTTGCTCGATGGCTTCTTCTTCGTTCATCGGCACCAGGGTGAAGGACTTGCGGCGGATAATAGCCGGGGCAGGGACCTCAGCTTCGACACCCGGATCGGTAACCGGCGCGACTTCAGAGGCCGGCGTGCCATCACCGCGGCCACGGCTGCGTTTGCCCTTAAAGCGTTCAATCTGACGCTGCATTTTCTCCAGCGAAGCATCGACGGCGGTAAACAGATCGCTGGCGCTTTCCTCGGTGCGCAGAATGTAGCCTTTGCCATGAATGGTCAGTTGGGCCACATGGCGGTCCGCCGCGCTGCGCGCAGATTTGACGTGCGAAAGATCGACGCGAATATCCTCAATATCGGTCAAGAAGCGGTCCAGCTTGCCAACCTTTTTATTAACGTACTCATTGATCCGGTCGGTGACTTCCATGTTCTTGGCAAACATTTCAACTTTCATCGTTGTTTCCTCCTGCAAAACTGGATATGGTTCGGATGCTGCCTAAAATCAGGATGAACTCGACGGTGTCCATTGATCGGCGGCGGGAGTTGCCCGCGCCAGACTCAGGCACCACACGCTGGCAGCGCCGGCGGACAACAATGCCTGAGAGCACGACCTTAATGTTGCACCGGTGGTGGCTACATCGTCCACCACCAACACGGCTGCTCCTTTCACTTTTTGCGGATCGGCCCAGAAGGCGCCGTCCACATTGAGGAGCCGCTCGCGTGCGTTCAAACCGACCTGCGAGGGCGTTTGCCGAACACGACGCACAACGCGGCTGTTGAAGGGCCGGTCGACGGCCAGCGCCAACGGGATGCCCAGCAGGTTGGATTGATTATACCCTCGATCGCGAATGCGCGATGTGTGCAAGGGTACTGAAACCAGAAGGTCAATATTCCATTGAAGTTGGTTGTAGAGATCAATCATTGGCGCGGCCAGCGCTTCGCCAAGGCCCATGTCGTTTTGATATTTCAAGCGATGAATTGCCCGGCGCAGCGGACCCTGAAACATGGCCACAGACCGTAAAGCGGTATAGGGCGGTGGTTGCAAGCGGCAACGCGCACACAAACCGGAACCACGCCGGGGATTTCCACAGCGTGGGCAGACTTGATTTTGATCGATGATAGCCAGTTGGGATTGGCAGGCCGGACACCAGCGTGTGCCGGGCGCGTCACAACCACCGCAGAACGGCGGGTAGAGCCAGTCCACCGCGTTCCACAGGAATTTGTATGCCGAGTAGGACCGCTTTTTAAAGGCTCCGGTCAGAGCCATGTTGGGGCCGCCTCTATCTAAACATGGAGCCAAGCGCCGAATGCATCAGACGAAGGGCCGCGGGTGTGAGCAGCACGATCATCAAGGAGGGGAAGATGAGCAATCCCATCGGGATCAGCATCTTAATGGGAGCTTTGTGCGCCTCCTCCTCCGCCAATTGACGGCGTTTAATGCGCATTTGATCGGATTGGATGCGAAGCACTTTGGCCATGCTGACGCCCAATTGTTCGCTTTGGATCACGGCAGCGACGAAGGACGTCATTTCGGGCAGGCCAATGCGATCGGCCATATCACGCAGGGCCTCCCGGCGCAGCTTGCCGAGTTGAATCTCCTGGATGACGCGGGCGAGCGCCATTGAAAGATCAGATTCCCATTTTTCACTGACCTTGTTCATGGCGGCATCAAAGCCCAGACCGGCTTCCACGCAGATCGTCAGCAAGTCCAGCGCATCCGGCATGGCTTTGCGAATCGATTTTTGGCGCTTTTGGATTTTGCTGGTGAGCCAGAGCTGCGGGAAGAAGAAACCCAGCAAGGTGAATGCGATGATGATGAGCGCTTTTTGACCGGCAGGCCAGTCCACTTTGCCGGCGGCAAATACCAGCAGCAGCATGCCGCCGAACAGCGCGCCGACGAAGAACTGGCTGAACAGCATGATGGTCGGGTCGATGTTTGCCGGGCTGCCGGCCAGCTCCAGCCGTTTGTTAATGGATTGAAGCGCATTTTGCGGGGTGAAGCGCACCGCCAGCTCGCCCAATTTGCGTGCCACCGGGTAGATGATACGCTGGGAGAGCGGCTGCGAGAGTTCGATTTTCTCCAGGTCGATTTGTTCGCCGCGCTTGCTGAATTCATCCAGGCGCGCCAGGAGAGCTTGTTCATCCTGGGTCTGGTCCGGGGTGCGTAAACCAATGACCACCAACCCAATGGCTATGATCAAAACAACGCCGCCAATAATCAGAATGGGAACAATCATACCCGTAACCTCCTGGCCAATTAGAGCTCGATATCGGCGATTTTCTGCATGACGAAGTAGCCGATGATAATCATCAACGCGCCAACCGCCAGAGCCGCATAGCCGCAGGGGAAGGGCGTGTTGTTATCCGGCAGGAAGAACGTCTGCATATACTCGCGGTTGAGCAGGTAGAGGATGGCTACCACGATGACGGGCATCAAGGAGAGGAAGCGCCCGGAATACATGGTTTGGGCGGTGAGCACGCGAATTTCGCCTTTGATGCGCACGCGTTCGCGGATGGTGTAGGAGATGGTGTCCAAAATCTCAGCCAGGTTACCGCCAACCTCGCGTTGGACGTTCATGGCTGTGATACACAAATCCAGGTCATCACTGGGAATACGGCGCAGCAGGTTTTCCAGCGCGCGTTCCATGGGGATGCCCAATTGCATTTCCTGAACCACGCGGCGGAATTCGTCGCTGATGGGTGAAGGCAGCTCTTTGCTGACGGCTTCCATGGCCTGCATGGTGGAATAACCGGCGCGCAGGCCGTTGACCATCAGGTTGAGCATGTCGCCCAATTGGTCGTTGAAGCGGATAAGGCGTTTGGCTTTCTGGCGGTTGACGTACATTTGCGGAACAAAGAGGCCGAACACCGCGCCTACAATGCCCACCAGTATCGACGAACCAATGAAATAAAACAGCACGCCCAGCAGCAGCGCCATCAAAATCATGATGATAACGTACTCGCCGGATTTCAGCTTGATGTCGGCGCGCGCCAGGTCTTTGGCAATCCCATCGCCCCAACTGGAGCGTTCCACCTGCTTGCTGAGCCAGGCGGTCATCACCGGTTCGGATTTCTTCTTGCCGCGGGATTCCTGCTTCTTGCCTTGTTCCGTATAACGGCCAAGGCGCTCTTCGACCACGCTGCGTTCCGCTGTGATGGAAACCACAATGCCAATGATCAGCATCAGCAGCGCCAGGCCGCCCCCTATGACGAGAATCAGGATCGGGTCCATAAGCTCACCTGTCAGAGTTGGAATGCGTCATTTGACCCTGCTTATCTTCGCCGTTCGCCGATGCCAAACACCGACGGGGGAAGGTGAATACCGGACGCTTCAATCTTGTCCATGAATTTGGGGCGCAAGCCGGTGGGGCGCAGGCGCCCAACGACTTTGCCGTTGTCGTACCCCATTTGCTCGAAGACGAAGATATCGGTCATGGTGATGACTTCGCCTTCCATGCCGGTCACTTCGGTGATGTTGACAACCTTGCGCGTGCCATCGCGCATACGTTCCTGATGGATGACCAGATCGATGGCCGAAGAAACTTGTTCGCGAATGGCGCGCACGGGTAGTTCCATGCCGGCCATCATGGTCATGGTTTCCAAACGGGCCAGGGTATCTCGCGGGCTGTTGGAGTGGGCGGTGGTCATGGAACCATCGTGACCGGTGTTCATGGCCTGAAGCATGTCCAACGCGGCTTCATCGCGAATTTCGCCTACGATGATGCGGTCGGGGCGCATACGCAGGGCGTTGACCACCAGGTTGCGGATGGTGACTTCGCCGCGACCTTCAATGTTGGGCGGGCGAGACTCGAGGGTGACAACATGCTCCTGACGGAGCTGAAGTTCCGCCGCGTTTTCGATGGTGACGATGCGCTCATCGCCCGGGATGAAGCCAGAAAGCACGTTGAGCAGGGTGGTTTTACCGGAACCGGTACCACCGGAGATGACGACGTTAAGGCGCGACTTGACACAGGCATCCAGGAACTGAATGGATTCCTGATTGAGCGTTCCGAATTGGATGAGCTGTTCGACCGTGATGGGGTTCTTGGCGAATTTACGAATGGTCAGCACCGGGCCGACGAGCGAAATGGGCGGGATGACGGCATTGACGCGCGAGCCGTCGGGTAGACGGGCATCGACGTACGGGCTGGATTCATCCACGCGGCGGCCTAGCGGCGCAACGATGCGCTCAATAATTCGCATGACGTGCTCGTTGTTTTCAAAGGCCAACGGCACGCGGTAGATCTTGCCACGGCGCTCGATGTAGATGTTCTTGGCACCGTTGACCATGATTTCCGTCACGGTGTCGTCTTCCAGCAGCGTTTGGAGCGGGCCCAGGCCAAGAATTTCGGCGGCAATCTGTTCAAACAGGCGCGCGCGTTCCGGGCGGGAGAGCACCAGGTTTTCTTCATTCAGGATTTGCTCAAACATTTCCTGGATGGTCCGGCGCACTTCGGCCGTCTTGGTTACGTCCATGGAAGGGTCAAGGCTGGCCAGGAGCTTGTTCTGCACACGCTGCTTGAGATCCTGGTAGGTATCCTGGGTGCCTTGCGCGGACGGAGCGACCACGCGGCGGGTCTGGATGGGCGGCGTGCGCGGCGGCTCATTTCCCCCGTTGGACTGCTGTGAGCCTGAATCACCTTGAATGCGGCGTAAAATGGACATGATCTATTTTCCTGTAAACCTTTATTTCTTGCCCGTCGGCTCCGCTTCGTGGGTGTCGAGTTTCTTGATGCGTTCACGGATGGTGTCGGCGAGGGATTGAATGCTCTTTCCGACGGTTGATGATTTGTTATCCAACATAAAGGGGATGCCCCGATTGATGGAATTGCTGACAATGCGCTCATCAAAGGGGATGACGGCAACCATCGGCTGCCTCAGCGATTCGCCCACCTTATCGGGTGAGATGGTAATGCGCTTGTCGAAGCGATTCATGATGAAGAGAATGCGGTTACGGTCAATCTTGACGGCATCGGCAATGGAAAGGAATAGATTCGAGTTCTTGATGGCCGGAATATCCTGGGTGGTGATCAGCAGGATGATGTCGGCGATGTCCAGGGCTTCCTGCACCACTTCGGTCAGGTACGAGGACGTGTCCACAACCACGTAAGCGTACATGCCAGCCAGGTACTTCAGCAGCTTGGAGAACTGCTCGCCGGTCACTTCTTCGGCGTAACCGGGGCGAGGTGGGGCGGAGAGGATGTTGAGGCCGGTGGTGGGATGTTCCACAACCACATCGTGGATCACATCTTGGTCCAGCTCATCCACCCGTGGTGTGAGATCAAGAATGGTGTTTTTGCCCTGCACATTCAGGAAAACCGCCACATCGCCGTACATCAGGTTGCCGTCCACCAGGATGACTTTGGAGTCGTTGGTGTGCAGGTGAATTGCCAGGTTGGTGGCGATGGCTGTGCAGCCGGTGCCGCCTTTGGGGCTGTAGCAAACGATGATCTTGCCGCGTGTGGCGCCGAAGGCCGCCGCCGATTGCGGTCCGATGACTGCGCCAGGGGTGAAGGCGGGTGGCGCTTTGCTGCGTTCGTCTTGCGCCATCTTTCCGGCGCGGTGAACCGCGGCGGTGAGATCGTCAATGTTCGGCGGTTTGGCCAGGAAATCGCGCGCGCCAGCCAGCATGGCGCGGCGCATGTAGTTGGGGTCTGACTGAACCGAGAGGATGACGACCTGAACATATGGCACTTTGCGACGGATGTTCTCCGTAGCGGTGATGCCGTCCATATCGGGCATGTTGATGTCCATGATGACGACATCGGGGGTGAGCTTGCTGGTCAGCTCAACGGCTTCGCGCCCGGTGCGTGCAGCGCCGATCACCTCGATCGAGGCATCGAACTGCAGCATGCGCGAAATCATGTCACGCGTTTCCGCGATATCGTCAACGATTAAGACCCGAAACTTATCAGTCGTCGGCATACCCTCTCCGGTTCAGGCGATGTGTCCTGCGTAGGCGCGAGCGGAACGGCCTGCGAATTACTGTTGCGGAGCGACAATGTCGGTGGCCTGAATATCGCCGAGGCGTGGTTCAAGACCGTAGGGCAGCTTGGCCGGAAGCGGGATGTTCTTTTGATCCATGACAAACTGCAGAGTGACAGGCTGGGTGACGATCTGTTGAGCATCCCCGGCGCTGCGCAGGGCCAGATTGATATCCGCCCCGGCATTCATCACATAGTACAGCAGCACCGCATCCTGCGGCGACACTGAGAGGGTCAGCGCGGTGGGAGCCGAAGGGGTGGGGGTCGGCTGACCTTCTTCCACGGCAGCCGTGGGCGGGACGATCAGTTTGACCACCTGGGCGTCCTGCACAACGGTCTGGCAGACCAGGCGTGGACGCTGCGGTTCGGACGGCACAATGTAGAACGGCTGGCCGGACTGTGGATCCACTTCGAAGCGGCCCTGTACACCGGAGGCCACCGTGGCGGCGCTGGTGGTGACGAATTCACCCGTTGAGGGGGCGGTTACGCCGGACGTGTTGTTCGGCAGGATCGACTGGAAGTTGGGATCGAGATCGGAGAACAGGAAGCAGCCGATCACCATGACATGATCGCCGGGCAGGGTGCCGATTTGCCCGGTGTTGATATCCGAAATCGGGATGGATACCGCGGTCATGCCGGCTTTGACGTCAAACGCCGTCAACGAACCGGCCGTTGATTCCACCACCATGTTGCGAGTGACGGGATACTGCGGGTCCATATCAATTTTGGCGCGCAGGCCGATGACCTGCAGCTTATCCTGGAAGTACAGCCCTTCTGGAACGATGCGGCGGGGGAGCTGGATGAGGTCCAGCCGGTCTTCGGTAATGATGGACCCGCGCGCAATGGTTTGCGTAGTGATGACCACGTTGACCAGTTCATCTTGTGAGACAGCCGCGGTTTGACCCCCGGAAGCAACCGTCGCCGGGGCCGGCTGGCGGAGAACCAGGAAATAATAGGCAGCGGCCACCCCCAAAATAAGGACGATCGCAATTAAGATGATTAACAGCCCACCTCTTCGACCACCTGCAGCCATGTTATTCCTCCTGAAATTAGGGAGTACAGCTTATTCCCAACTATTATATAGCAATTTTAACAAATCACACGCGGCATAGACCTAATAAAATTATTAGGATTGCGTCCGCTTATACAACTTTATCACACGTTGCAATATTGTTGCCAACCTCCCCCCTGATGCGATAATTATACAGAGAAAGGCCCTGTTGGTACAGGGCCTTTCGGTACGACCAAGTTGAAATGAGCCGGAGCTCGATTTCCTTAGATGGCGCCAGTGATCTGGCTGAAGATCTTACCAATGGCAGGACCAAGGAGAGCCAAAATAACAATCACGACAACGGCCACCAAAACAAGGATCAGCGCGTACTCAACCAGGCCTTGGCCTTTCTCTTTCGGAGCGAACAACATGATTTTCACCTCCCTCCCGTTCACAAAATTTCATTGGGCTTATTGAAACCCTGAGATAATTATACAAAAACGGGGTTTGTTTACAAGCCCCAAACACATTACAGCAACCTTACAGGAATTAAACGGTGTGTTACGTTTTTTCTACAGGGGGGCATGAACTGGCATGTGGGGCGTGTTGTGTTCACTATCAATTCGGGCTATAATCATTTTCAGTGGTATTGGTCCATGAGTAGACGATCAGGAGGAGGTCTGATGAGCGATTTATTTGAACGCGTAACCGAGGATCGGGACATCTTCAAGAAAATCCTGGGCAAGCTCCCCGGTTTCAAGGGGTATTTTGAACGGCAGGACCGCCGCATGGCGGATAAAATGCTGCGCGAGGCCGTGGCCGAACGTTTTGAGGATCAATGGCACCGCATTTCCGGCATTCAGCAAGATTTGATCAGCCAGGGAGAGATTGGTTTGATTGATGATCTGGAAAGCGCGGCCATCAAACTGCGCCAGTTCATCGATCGCGTGCGCACGGCTTCGTACGGATACGCTGGATTCTTTGATGCTGTCAAAATCAACACCGAAGAGCTGACTCAGGTGTACGAGTACGACTATGCCCTGCTGACCTCCTCGGATGAAGTGAGCCGCGCAATCGACAATGTCGAAGCTTCGATTGGCACGGATGGCTTGCTGGCGGCAATTCGCCACCTGCGCAGCGTCTCGCAGCAGTGCGTGGACGTGTTTAACCGGCGCAGCGAAGTGATGATTGGCGGTATTTCCACGCCCAGCCAGACAACTCCGCCGCAATCGTAACTTAACCACCGTAATGGGAATGATGGAGTAATAACATGGCCAGAATTTTTGATGTTGTTGAATATCCAAGCGAGATGGCGGATGAGCTCGTCCACCGCTTCCCCGAGCAGGGGATTGCGGACCTGCGGATGGGCTCTCAGGTGATTGTGCG
>DAOUGY010000287.1:0-6126 GCA_034428975.1 Anaerolineaceae bacterium
GGAGAGAGCAATGCGGGTGAAGGGGATCTGTTCGCTAAACTGGGCGATGACCGCGTTGTACAGGTTGAGCGCGCCGTACTCTTCCAGGATGGCCCGGGAGAGGGCCTCGGATTCGGCGTCGGTTAACGGGGTGAGCGCCACCCCTGTGCCGGCGAAAGCGGATTGACCGCCGCGCGCCTGCATGCCGGGGGCAGCCGGCGCCGTTCCACCCATCACAGGGGCGCCGACGGGGGCGCCGCCGTTATTCGGTCCCCCACCGGGGCCGCCGCGCCCGGCATCGTACGCCGCGAAAACACTGCCGTTGGGCAGGAAAGCCAGCAATCCCACGGCGAGGATCAGAACAACCGCCAGAGCGGTTAAAATCGGTCGAAAGTGTTGGGTATTCATTTTTCAAACTCCTTATGGTTAATGTGTGAAGCACTTACAAACCCAATCCTACCGTGTGGATGTGAAGATTTCTTGAAGAGCGTGTGTGGGAGTTGTGAAGGTTGGGGCACAAGCCGTCGCCGGACCGATTCGACCTGCAACTCGTTGGTATTCACCTCTTGACAACCGGGAGAATCGATGTACAATCCAATCAATAATACAATAATACAATTCTTCAATCATACAAGTCAGGAGGAGTATGGATTGAACGGCTTGAAGGATCAAATCACGCTGGACTTTCGCGCGGAAGAGCCGATCTACCTGCAGATTGCGCGCCAGATCGAGCAACTTGTTGCCCGAGGCGCGCTCAAACAGGGCGACCAGCTCCCCACCGTGCGCGAACTGGCGACCGAGCTGCGCATCAACTTCAACACCGTCAGCCGGGCGTACCGCCTGCTGGACGAAACGCGGCTGATTTCCACGCAGCGCGGGCGCGGAACGTACATCTGGGAAGAACCGACCGAGCAAAGTATGAACGAACTACGCAAGAAAAGTCTGGAAGAGTTGAGTTTGCGCTACCTGGCCGAGGCAGCCCGCCTGGGCTACAGCGGCGAGGAAGTGGTGGAAGCGCTGCAGCGGTTGGTTTCCGGTCCTGCCGTGCAACCCATACCGAATACCCGATCCCAAGAATAAAGGAAGAAGACCATGCCTGTATCCCCTGCCCTACCCAATCGATCCGATAGTCAACCGCAGCCGGGCAAACCCGGCAAAGAAAAAATGCCGGACAATGTTCACATCAGCAGCATTGCCGGCGCGATCTTCACGGTGCTTTTCACCATCGCGGTGATCGCCGCCGTCTGGATGGATGAGGCCGGTATCCCCGACGGCACCATCCTGTTGGTTTTCATCCCGCTGGGGCTGCTGGCGCTGTTTTTCCTGTTTTCGCTCAAAGTGGCGCGCCAGTGGGAAAAAGCCGTGGTGCTGCGCCTGGGGAAATTCCACGCCCTGCGCGGTCCCGGAATGTTTTGGATGCTGCCAATCATTGATTCGACCCCGGTGTGGATTGACCACCGCGTGATGGTCACACCGTTCAACGCCGAAAAGACCCTTACCAAAGATACCGTGCCGGTGGACGTGGACGCCGTGTTGTTCTGGGTCATCTGGGACGCCGAGAAAGCCGCGCTTGAGGTGGCAGACTACCGCGCCGCCATCTCATGGGCGTCGCAGACCGCGCTGCGCGAGATCATCGGGCAGATGACCCTGGCCGATATCCTGGTCGGGCGGGCCAAAATGGACACCGAACTGCAAAAGATCATCGATGAGCGCACCACCCCGTGGGGCATTTCGGTGCAGAGCGTGGAAATTCGCGATGTGATCATCCCGCAGGGGCTGGAAGACGCCATGTCGCAGCAGGCACAGGCCGAACGCGAGCGCCAATCGCGCGTCATTCTGGGCGAGGCCGAAATGCAGGTCGCGGACAGCTTCGCGGAAGCCTCCAAAGCTTACGTCAACAACCCCACCGCGCTGCACCTGCGCGCCATGAACATGCTCTTCGAAGGCCTGAAAGACAAGGGCGCGCTGGTCATCGTCCCCAGCAGCGCCGTGGATACCATGAACCTGGGCGGCCTGACCGGCATGGTCTCGCTGGCGCAGAACGCCGGCATCCACACCGCGCCTAAAACCGAGTAAACCACAAGACCCCGTCCGGCTGTTTCACGTGAAACAGCCGGACCATCCACCCTTCACATGGAGAAGTTATGAAAACCCGCACCACCGCCATTCTCATCCTTGCCCTGACCGCCGTCATGCTGATCGTCAGCCTGGCGCTGAGCGGACGCTTCGGCGATCAACTGGTGACCCACTGGAACAACAACGGCCAGCCCGACGGTTACAGCTCGCGGACCACGGCGCTGTATCTGCTACCGCTGCTGATGGGCGTCATCCCGCTCTTTGTCTTGTTTCTGCCCAATATTGACCCGATGCGCCGCAACGTAGACCTCTTCCGGCCGCAATACAACCAGTTTGTGCTGCTGCTGGCGGTCTTTCTGGCCTATGTGCATGTTCTCAGCCTGATCTGGAACTTGAACGGCAATTTTAAGCTCGAAATCTATCTGCTGCCCGGCATCGGCCTGCTGTTTTTCTGGATCGGTTCACTGCTTAAATTATCAAAGCGCAACTGGTTCATCGGCATCCGCACCCCGTGGACGCTGAGCAGCGACACCGTGTGGGAGAAAACCCACCAGCGCGGGTCCTTGTTGTTCAAAATCTGCGGGCTGTTCTGCGTGGCGGCGGCCTTCGCACCGAAAGTGGGCATCTTCCTGATCCTCGTGCCCACGCTGTTTACCGCGTTCTACCTGATGATCTACTCTTACGTACTGTACGCGCGCGAAAAGCGCAGCGCTTGATTCAAATCTGTTTCACGTGAAACAAATGGAGAATCCCATGGATGCAATCACCACCCACCACCTGCTGCACCGCTTCGGCGCGCGCACGGCGGTGAATGATTTGACCTTTTCGGTGCCCACTGGCGAGGTTTTCGGTTTGCTGGGGCCCAACGGCGCCGGTAAAACCACCACCGTACGCTTGCTCAACGGGCTGTACCAGCCTTCCGGCGGTGAAATGCGCGTGCTGGACCTGGACCCGGTGACCCAGGGGCCGGATGTGCGCCGCGCCAGCGGCGTGCTGACCGAAACCCCCGCGATGTACGAGCGCCTGACCGCCTGGCAGAACCTGGATTTCTTCGCGGCGCTGGCCGGAATGACCAAAACCGAGCGGGATGCGCGCATTCGCGAGCTGCTGGGCTTCTTTGAACTATCGGAACGCGCCGCGCAGCGCGTGGGGGCCTTCAGCAAGGGTATGAAGCAGCGCCTGGCGCTGGCACGTTCCCTGCTCAACCGCCCGCGCATCCTCTTTCTCGACGAGCCCACCTCCGGCCTCGACCCGGAAGCCGCCCTGCAGGTGCGCGATCTGATCCTCTCGATCCGCGCCCACGACGGGCACACCGTTTTTCTGTGCACGCACAACCTCGACGAGGCCGAGCGCCTGTGCGACCGCATGGCGATCATGAACGAAGGCCGTTTCCTGGCGGTTGGCACGTTGGACGAGCTGCGCCGGCGCATTTCGCCCGGGCTGTGGGTGCAAATTGACCTGTGGAACGGGTTCGACGCCGCCGTGGAACCGGGCGTGCGCGCCCTGCGCGGCGTGCTGGACGTGCGCAGCGAGGCACATGCTTTGCGCGTGCGCGTGGAAGAGGAAGCCGTGGTACCCACGCTGCTGAGCTATATCGTGGGGCAGGGCGTACAGGTCTTCCGCGTGCAGCCGCAACAGGTCACGCTGGAAGAGATTTACTTTACCTTACAGGCAGGTGCGGCATGAAATGGGCCAACATCATCACCATTGCGAAGAAAGATTTGCTGGAAGTCCGTCAAAACAAATCGGCCTGGATGCCGATGATCATCATCCCGGTGATTTTTATCCTGCTGCTGCCGCTGGGCGTGCTGCTGCTGCCGCGGGCAATGGGCGAGTCCATCCCCTCGGTGCTCAACGACCCGGATTTGAAAACGTTTTTTGCCAACATGCCGGCGGGCATGCGCGGCCAGCTGGTCGGGTTGGACGAAACGCAGAGCATGGTGCTGCTCATGCTGGGCTACATGTTCGCGCCGTTCTTCCTGATGCTGCCGCTGATGTTCTCCACCATCATCGGGGCGGAGTCGTTTGCCGGTGAGCGCGAGCGCAAGACCCTTGAGGCCCTGCTTTACTCGGCCGCCTCGGACGCCGAGCTGTTTCTCGGCAAGGTGGCCGCGGCCATCACCCCCGCCATCACCATCTCCTGGTTGAGCTTCGTGGGGTACACCCTGGTGCTGAATATTGCTGGATACCCGATTTTCGGGCGCATCTGGTTCCCACTGGATGCCTGGTGGCCGCTAATCTTCTGGGTGACACCGGCACTGGCCGTTTTTGGGATCGCCATCACCGTGCTGATCTCCAAGAAAGAGCAGACCTTCATGGGCGCATACCAGGCCAGCGCATCCACTGTGGTGCTGGTGCTGGGCCTGATGGTGGGGCAAATCTTCGGCGTGGTATACTTAAATACCCTCACCGGCTTGCTGATCGGGTTGGTGCTGTGGCTGGTGGACGCCGTGCTGATGACCCTGGCCGTGCGCACCTTCAACCGCTCGGCGCTGCTCGCCGGCGGCTCATAATCACATCTGGATGACTGGACCTCTTATGTTGATCGTTTCGTTTATCATCACAATTCTGATCCAGATCGGCCTGCCGATTGCCCTGGCGGTGTGGATCACGCGCCGCTACAAGGTGAGCTGGAAACTGATCGTCATCGGCATGATGACCTTCTTTGGCTCGCAGATCCTGCGCCTGCCGCTGCTGCAACTGCTCACCAATCTGTTCCAGAACGGCACACTGCCCATGCCGCCGTTTGAATGGCAAATGCCCTTCAACGCCGTGCTGCTCGGCCTGACCGCCGGGCTGTTCGAAGAGACCGCGCGCTGGCTGGGCTTCCGGTACGCCAAAGAACCGGGCACCACCCATAAAGGCGCGCTGGCACTCGGCATTGGTCACGGCGGCGCGGAAAGCGTCTTCCTGGTGGGCCTGCCGGTGATGCTCAACTTCATCTCCATGCTGGTGATGACCCAGGTGGGTGTGGAAGGCATGAATCTGCCCGCCGACCAGATCGAAGCCGCCAAATCGGCGCTGGCCTCCTTCTGGGCGCTCTCATGGGATTATCCGCTGCTGGGCGGCGTGGAGCGTATCCTGGCGCTGACCATGCAAATCGGCTTTGCCATGCTCATCTGGCAGGCAGTGGTGCGGCGCTCGTGGCTGTGGTACGCCGCGGCGGTGCTGCTGCACGCCCTCGTCGATTTTGCGGTGGTGATGCTGGCGCAAAGCGGCGTGAACTACTGGCTGGTGGAAGCGGCATTGGGTGTGCCCGCCCTGCTGGGCGCCGGGGTGATCGTGTATTTTTGGAGACGCGAGCGCAACATCGTCGAGCCGGTGGTGGAAGTCGTTCAGTAGAATATATTTTCTAACAACATCCGGGCGGGAAATCCCCGCCCGGGTTTATTTTAACGCTCCTGCCCGCCACACACCTCCTCCGAAGGCCAGGGAGTTGGAGAGATTAATTTTCCAACCAGTGCAACACACTGATGATGTATTTGGAGAAATAGCTAATTTCAGTGATTTCCTGTCGCCGCACACGCCCGGATTGATAGGCCTTCCAAATCTGCCAGATTTTCTCAAACTCGGCGCGGTAGACACGGGGATTCTTTTTCGCGTTGGGCGCTTGAAAAACGACCACATCATCGTCCATGTCCACAATTTGCATTGTGTCGCCCAGATAGCCATTTAGGGCGGTCCAGTTGGGGATGGTGTCTCCAATTTTCAAACGAAGCTGGATCGCCTGCCAGATTTCTTCAAATCCTGCGCTCACATCTCCCTCCTTGGACACAATCACAGTTTCATTTGATCCAGCAGGTCCCTTAATGCAACAAGCTCTTCCTGGGATAATGTAATCCCTTTGCTCATCGTTTTTCCATCCGGTGACCATTCCCGGATATCGAATTTTGGTTCACGATCGTTCCAGCTGACCCGATTCAATTCTTTGGTCCACCCTTTACTGCTTGTGGAGAGAATGCCCAATTTCTCAACAATTTCAAATTTAATATCTGACATATTCATTCCTCCGTGTTTTGCTTCTCGCCGGGTGCAAGTTGGCAGCTGCACAAAATTTTCAACAGCACGCCT
>DAOUGY010000288.1:0-1906 GCA_034428975.1 Anaerolineaceae bacterium
CTGCACCATCATTAGCACCCGCGGGTCCACGCCGCGCCATGAGGGCAGCAAAATGCGGTTCTATGGCGATGGTAGTTTTATAGGGACGGTGGGCGGTGGTGAAATCGAGAGTCGGGTGCGGAAAGAAGCCAAAGACTCGTTGAAGGATGGAAAGGCCCGCCGATTAGAGTACAACATGGTGGACCCGAAATCTGGTGATCCCGGCGTATGCGGCGGAACGATGGAGGTGTTCGTGGAACCGATGATACCCAGCCCGTTGATGGTCGTAATTGGTGGCGGACATGTGGGAAAAGCGGTTGCCGCCCTGGCAAAATATCTGAAATTTCGCGTAGCCATATCGGATGACCGGCCAGAATTCTGCACCCCGGAAGCCAATCCAGATGCGGATGAATTTTATTGTGTGCCCATGGCCAAACTACACGAAGTCATGACCATTACACCGCAGACCTACCTGATTTTGACCACGCGGGGTAGCAATGTTGATGTAGCCGGTCTCGCGCCGCTATTAAAATCACCAGCCGCATATATCGGAGTCATCGGCTCAAAACGCCGCTGGCTGGTCACACGGAAAGAACTGATTTCGCAGGGTGTAAGTGAATCCCGTTTGGATGAAGTGTACTCGCCGATCGGTTTGGAATTACATGCTGAAACACCGGAAGAAATCGCCGTGAGCATCATGGCTGAAGTCATCATGGTTCGCAACGGTGGTACCGGGAAAAAGATGAAAATTTAACGGAGTATTATGGAATTCGACACCTTCACTGCAGCCAACATAGAAGATACGCTGGAGATTCTCAGCCAATACGGCGAAAAAGCGCGAATCATCGCCGGCGCAACCGATTTGATGCTTGAGATGGAACGCGGCGTGCGAAAGGGGATCGATCTGCTGGTGGATGTTTCACGGATTCCGGGACAGGATCAAATAACCCTGGACGAGGATGGAATCATTCACCTGGGGCATCTGGTCACGCACAATCACTGTGCCGCATCCAAGCTGATTCAGGAATCTGCCTTTCCACTGGCGCGGGCTGCCTGGGAAGTAGGTTCTCCTCAAATTCGCAACCGCGGAACTGTAGCCGGCAACTTGATTACGGCTTCTCCAGCCAATGACACGATTACCCCGTTGATGGCGCTTAATGCCGTTCTGGTTCTGCGTTCTGTCAGCGGACAGCGGGAAGTCCCAATAGATCAGTTCTATACCGGCGTCCGCCGAAATGTGCTGCAGCCTGATGAGATGCTGGTGGATATAAAATTTCCGGCATTGAAACCAAATCAGCGCGGCACTTTTATCAAGTTTGCACTGCGCCGGGCTCAGGCTATTTCACTGGTGAATGTTGCCGTGGTGCTGACTTTTGAGCAGCAGACCATTTCTAAGGCTTCGATTTCCATCGGAGCAGTAGCGCCGACGATCCTGCACGCATCTGCTGCAGAAAGCTACCTGGTCGGTAAAACACTTTCGCCGGATGTCATTGTTGAGGCGGCACGGCTGACCATGCAAGCCTCCCGTCCGATCACAGACGTGCGCGGATCGGCAGGATACCGGCGGCGAATTGTAGAAGTCATCACCCGGCGCGCCTTGACGGCGCTGGCTGCCGGCGAAGAGAAAGCAGAATTCCCGGTCAAGCCTGTTTTACTGCGATCCAATCACCGTAAAGCATTTGCCGTAGAATCCAAAATGCATGGCCGGCATGATCCGATATTAACAACCATCAACGGCAAGGAGTACCGGTTTCCTGCCGGACAAACGAAATCTTTATTAAGGCTTTTACGTGAAGAAGCCAACTTAATTGGCTCCAAGGAAGGGTGTGCTGAAGGGGAATGTGGTGCATGCACGGTTTATCTGGATGGAGTCGCGGTAATGAGCTGTATGGTTCCAGCCGTCCGGGCACACGGAGCACAAATTGTG
>DAOUGY010000289.1:0-10704 GCA_034428975.1 Anaerolineaceae bacterium
TTGCCATTCTTGCGCAGCATGGGGGTGGTGATGCGCCCGCGATCTTCGTCCAAAGCGTGGAAGCGCCCGACCTTACAGGTCAGCCCCGCGTTGCTCTCGCCGTCCCAATCGCCATTCACGCGCACCAGACGGTTATCGCGGGTTTGCACATCCACGCTACAGCCCAGAGAGCAGCCCACGCAGATGGTCTTGTGGCTTTCGGTGGTGTGGTCGAGACCCTGGTATGCGCTCCAGCGATCGATCAGCGCGCCAGTGGGGCAAACCTGCACGCAGGCGCCGCAAGAAACGCAGGAGCTTTCACCAAGCGGCACACCCAGATCGGCCACCAGAATGGTGCGCGCGCCACGCTCTTCCACTTCGAGGGTGAAGTTGCCAATCAATTCGCCGCAGGCACGCACGCAGCGCCGGCACAGGATGCAGCGATTGTGCTCGAGGATGATGTAGGGGTGCGAGGCGTCCATGGGGTAGGGCTTCCAGTTGGGCGCCAGCGGCCAGTGCGTCATTCCTTCGGCGTATGCCGCATTTTGCAGCTCACAATCGCCACCGCTGACCTGGCAATACGGGCAGAAGTGGTTGCGCTCGCTGAAGATCAGGCTGAGCACAAATTTGCGGGCTTCGTGCACGCGGGGTGTGTCGGTGCGCACGACCATTTTCTCGCTCACCGGCAAGGTGCAGGACGGCTGCAGTGTACGCGCACCTTCGACTTCCACCAGACACAAACGGCAGCCGCCATACGGAGTCAATTCGGGGTGATCGCACAGGGTGGGGATGTCAACCCCTGCGCTGCGCGCCGCCTGCAGTACCGTCGATCCGGCTTCGATTTGTACAGGGTTTCCATTAATGGTCAGATTAATCATGGTAGCTCCAGAATCCTGATCATTCACTAAAAATTCTTTTGATCCGTTTTATGCTTGCACCGTGGAGTAGTGGGTGCGCACATGCATGGGGCAGATGCCCATGGGGCATACCCGCAGGCGGATGTGAGCTTCCACTTCCGCGCGGAAGTATTTGAGCACGTCCACCAGCGGCGTTCCGGCGGTTTGCCCCAGGCCGCAGTTGGAGAGCTGGGCCATGTTGTCGGCCAGCAAAATCAGTGTGTTCAGGTCATCCAGGGTGCCGCCGCCTTCGCTGATGCGGGTGAGGATTTCATAGGCGCGTTGAGTGCCCATGCGGCAGGGGTTGCACTTGCCGCAGCTTTCCACGCGGAAGAAATTCAACAGCACGCGCGCCAGGTCGACCACACAAGTGTCTTCGTCGCAAATCAGCAGCGCGCCGGAGCCAAGGGCAACCCCTGCGCGGCTGAAGGAGTCGTAGTCCATGGGAGTGTCCTGCAGGCTGGCCGGGATGACCGAACCGCTGGAACCGCCGGTTTGCGCCAGTTTGAAGGATTTGCCGTCCTTCATGCCGCGTGCGTAGATGGCGATCACTTCGCGCAGGGTGATGCCCATGGGCACTTCGATCAGACCGGTGGTGTTGACGTTGCCCAGGATGGTATAAACCTTGGTGCCCGGACTGGAGGGCGTGCCGATACTGCGGTACCACTCGGCGCCGTTGTGGATGATGGGCGGAACGTTGGCAAGCGTTTCAACATTGTTGATGAGGGTGGGCTTGCCAAACAGGCCGACCGTGGTGGGGAAGGGCGGGCGTGACCGCGGCATGCCGCGGCGGCCTTCAATTGACTCCAGCAAAGCGGTTTCTTCGCCGCAGATGTACGCGCCGGCGCCGCTGTGCACGTGGATGTCGAAGCTGAAACTGGATTCAAAGATGTTCTTGCCGAGGAAACCGGCCTCGCGGGCCTGTTCGATGGCGGTGCGCAGGCGCTGTTGAGCCAGTTGGTACTCGCCACGAACGTAGATGTAACCTTCGTCAGCGCCTACGGCTAAGCCGGCCAGAGCCATGGCTTCGATGATGCTGTGCGGGTCACCTTCCAGGATCAGACGATCCTTGAAGGTGCCGGGTTCGCTTTCATCTGCGTTGCAGACCACATACTTTTTATTTCCCGCCGTCTTGGCCACGAATCCCCATTTGGTACCGGTGGGGAAACCTGCGCCGCCGCGACCGCGCAGCCCGGATTGGGTGACGACATCCAGCACGCTGGTCGGGGTCATTTCGGTCAGGGCTTTGGCCAGAGCGGCGTAGCCATCGTGGATGATGTAATCTTCCAGCGAGTTTGGATCGATGAGACCGGCGCGGCGCAGCACCACGCGTTTTTCCGCGGGCAGCGTGCCCTTGCGGGCTGAGATCCAGGCAATGCGGCCTGACAATTCGCGCACCGAGGCCTGCAAATCGGCAGCGATGCGGCCTTTGTACAGGTGTTCTTCGACCAGATGATGTACATCTTCCGGGCGAACGGGACCGTATACCACGGCTTCGGGATAGACAATGACGATCGGCGAAGCATCATGCCGGCCGACATCGCCCACCATGGAGATGGAGATTTCGTCTTCCAGCCCGAAGGCTTTGACTTCATCCTGCAGTTTCTGCACAACTTCACGGGCGCCACGTTCGAGGCTGAGCGCGTCGCTGGATACAAGAACCATGGATCGGACGGTATGCATGGGCTCCTCCGGATTATTCGTAACGGCCAAGAATGTCGTGGATTTGATCCGGACGGATGTTGCCGTAGATGTCTTCATCCACCGTCATCACCGGACCCACACCGCAGATTCCCAGGCAGCTGACGGTGATGAGCGACCATTTACCGTCTGCCGAGGTTTCACCGGCCTCGAGTTTCAACTCATCGCGCAGCGCATCCCACACTTCGCGGCCGCCAACCACATGGCAGGGCGCAGATTCGCAGAATTGAACCACGTGACGGCCGCGTTCTGTGGTGGAGAGCATTTGATAGAAACTGGCTACCGAGATTAACTGGCTTTTGGGCACCTTTAAGAGACGGCTGACTTGAACCATTGCCTCCGCCGGGAGATAGCCCAGCGTGCGATTGATCTCATTCAGGATGGGGATTAGCTCATCCCGGGACGTACCGTACCGGTCGGTTGCGGATTGTACGGCCTGTTGAACGACCGCCGGATCCATTGACGCTTTGCTCATGGGTCCTCCTCGACGCCTGATGATAGGGTCCGATCCGAACGAAAATTCGGCAGCCGCTGGTGCGGTTACAGAATTTCGATGGCGTTGAAGTTGCACACCTGCATACAGATACCGCAGGCCACGCACACATCGGGGTCGATGTGATGGGCCTGGCGACGTTCACCGCTGATGGCCGAGACCGGGCAGTTGCGCGCGCAGACGGTACAGCCGGTGCAGGTGTCTTCGATGATGTGGTAATGGATCAGAGAACGGCAGACTTTGGCCGGGCAGCGCTTTTCATAGATATGTGCTTCGTACTCGTCGCGGAAGTGTTTGAGGGTGCTGACGACCGGGTTGGGTGCGCCCTGGCCGAGACCGCACAGGCTGTCGGCGCTAATTTCACGGCAGAGCATCTCGAGGGTGTCGAGATCACTGGGCACGCCTTTGCCTTCGCAAATGCGATTGAGGATTTCGAGGATGCGGCGCGTGCCGACGCGGCAGGGGGTGCATTTACCGCAGCTTTCGTCCTGGGTGAAATCCATGAAGAAGCGGGCGATGTCGACCATGCAGGTTTCGTCATCCATGATGACCATACCGCCCGATCCCATGATGGAGCCGGCAGCGCCAAGCGATTTGTAATCGACCGGCAGGTCTAGGTATTGAGCCGGGAGACAACCGCCCATCGGACCGCCGGTTTGAACGGCTTTGAAGCCCTTGTCACCCTTGATTCCGCCACCGATGTCGTAGACGATTTCGCGCAAGGTAATGCCAAAAGGCACTTCGATCAAACCGGTGTGCTTCACATCGCCGGCAAGGGCAAAGGTTTTGGTACCTTTACTGTCCTCGGTGCCGAAGCTGGAGTACCATTCCGGGCCGTTGACGATAATTTGCGGAACGTTGGCGTACGTCTCCACATTGTTGATGTTGGACGGTTTGGCAAACAGGCCTTTGACCGCTGGGAAAGGCGGGCGGGGGCGCGGCTCGCCGCGCTTGCCTTCAATGGAGCTCATCAGGGCGGTTTCTTCACCGCAGACGAACGCGCCGGCGCCCATGCGAACTTCCAGGTCGAAGGAGAAACCGGTGCCGAAGATGTTCTCACCCAGGAAACCGAACTCGCGGGCTTGCTGGATGGCAATGCGCAGGGTATTGACGGCGATGGGGTATTCGGCGCGGCAGTAGATGTACCCGCGCGTAGCGCCGATGGCATAGGCCGCGATGATCATGCCTTCAACGACGGCATGCGGATCGCCTTCGAGCACGCGGCGGTTCATGAACGCGCCAGGGTCGCCTTCATCCGCGTTGCAGATCAGGTATTTGATCGGGTCTGCGCTGGCGCGGCAGAACTGCCATTTCTTGGCGGCAGGGAAGCCTGCGCCGCCGCGGCCGCGCAGGCCGGATTTCAGCACCGTGTCGATGACCTGTTCGGGGGTCATTTCGGTCATCACTTTGGCCAACGCAGAGTAGCCGTCTTCGGCGATGTAATCCTCGATGTTATCGGGATCAATCTTGCCGCAGTTGCGCAGAACGATGCGGACTTCCTTGGGGGTGGGGGCACTCAACTCCTCGTCGACCTTCTTCTGATCGGCGACGACAAATTTTTGCGCAACACGGCCTTTGAGGAAGTGTTCTTCAACCAGGTAGGGTACATCGTCGGGCGTGAGATTGGCATAATGCACGCCTTCGGGGTATACCATCATCTCAGGGCCTTCGGAGCAGCCGCCGATGCGGGAGGTCTCCAGTACCTGAACTTCGTCAATGAGGCCCTGGGCGACCAGTTCGTCCTGGAAGGCGTCAAGAACGTCGTGCGCGCCTTTCTTCAGGCATTCCGGGTCAACACAGACTAAAACGTGCGAGCGATAATACTTCATTGGGATACCTTAACCATCCTTGATCATCATGCAACCGATGGTTACATGGGAATGACATGATTTTCAACGATCTTGCCGCCGACAACGTGTTCGCTCATGATCCGGCGCGCCACATCCGCATTGACTTTGCCATAAGTGACCTTCGGCTGTTCACCGACGATGACCTGCACAATTGGCTCGCGTTCGCACAGGCCGATGCAGCCCGTCTGGGTGACGACAATCCCGGTCAGCCCGTCTTTCTCGATGGTATCCAAGATGGCTTTCATGGCATCGCGCGCGCCGGCGGCAATGCCGCAGGTGCCCATGCCAACGATGACCTGAACCTGGCCGGATTCGGTCTTCACCTTTCGCTTGGCGAGCGCTTCTTCACGGAGCTTCTTGAGTTCATCCAGGCTTTTAATTGCGGGCATTTTATACTCTCCTGTTGATTATAGTGAAGAAATTCACAATTTATGGTTCTTATCCTCAACTTGCCGTGAAAAACGGCAGACTTACCAGGAGGAGGCAGGCCGGATGGCGGCCACGCCGTCCTCGATCATTTCACGCAGGTAGGTTAAGACGGAGGGTTCGGTCAAAGGAAGGTTGTCCAACGCTTCTTTGATCGGAGCGTCGTCAAATTCGAAGTTTTCCTGATCCACACCGTAATGGAATTTCCAGTGCATTTGCGGATAGGAGATGAGCAGGGTGAGAAACGTTCCGGCAAGGTCACCCATCGGCATGCGGTCGATGTGGCTGCGTTGAAACTCGATCTCCACATGGGTGCCCACACCCAACGTGGATTGAATGGCGAGAAAACCATTGCAGGCTTCGGCGGCGGCTTTCAACAAGGGAATACCCAGCCCCACCTTGCGGGTGGTACGGCTGGTGACAAATGGATCGATCACTTTGGCGACCGTTTCAGCATCCATTCCTTTTCCGTCGTCCTGGACGCTCATCCGCAGCCGGTCGGCGGCGCTGTCTTCGTCCACACAAATGGCTACATTGCGCGCGCCGGCAGCAATACTGTTCTCGGCGATATCGAGCAAATGCAGCGATAGTTCTCTCACGGCAAGCCTCTACCGGATCACTTCTCTTCGACGGAGCGAATGATTTGCGGGATTTTGTTGGGGCGAACGCGGCCCATCACTTCGTCATCCACCGTGATGACCGGAGCCTGGCTGCAGGCACCCACGCAGCGGCAGACTTCCAAAGTGATGTTGCCGTCTTTGGTGGTCTGGCCGGGTTCGATCCCCAGCACCTGCTTGGCTTTTTCAATCAGCTGCGGGACGCCGCCTACATAGCAAGCCGTGCCGAGGCAAAACTTGATGGTGTGCTTGCCGCGCGGCTGCGTGGTGAAGAAGGAGTAGAACGTAATCACGCCGTGGATTTTGCTGGGCGGTACGTTCAACTCTTTGGCTACATAAGCCTGCATCGGTTCAGAGATGAAGCCGATGCGGTTCTGCAGCTCATTCAGTACGACCATGGGAGCACCGGGTAAATCCCGATTCTCCGTGAGAATCTGGTCGATGATTGCCTTGCTCTGTGGAATGCGGAGAGGGTCGTTCTCTGGAATGGTGTTTAAAGGGTTGGTCATATCGATTACCGAGTCCAAGGGTTGATATTTATGTCCATGCATAGATACCACCTATGCATAAGCATAGCCAAGTTGAGTTTACCTACCCGGATTTGTGCGGGCAATTACCAAATGTCATCGAAAGGAATGAGAATTATCCCCGGTGAGGTCAACAATTATGACCTCCAAACCTCCTAAGTCGTGCGACTGAGCACACGAAGTGATCGACCTTCCTGTCCTTTCAACGCCAGACGGATTTCATCGATGCAGGGCGTCTCCAGGGTAAATTCGTTGACTCCCAGTAGTTCATCCAGGCGGTGAGCATCGCCGCTTTGAATGAAGGTGTAACCCTGAAGCTGAGGATAAATTTGGGGCGCCTCACGTGGCTTGATGTGCCGCGAAAGTTCCAGGGCTTCGAACGCAATATCTTGAGGAACAAAGCCCAGGTTTTTCAACAACCCGTACGCTTTGCGGTCCACATGGGCAGGGATAAACAACCCTCCCAGGGAAGACACGGCGTTGTAGGCTTCCTCGATTGTTAAGCTGCAAGAGTTGATCAGCAGGCGAGTTTCGCGGCGAATGAATTCGCCCTCGCTGTCCACAACCAACTGATCGCCGAAGTACTCGGCATCGTTTTCAAGGCCCGGCAGGTTGTCATCGACGATGGTTTGCCAGCGGTCGATCTGTTCCAGACGATCGAAGAGGCACAATGAATGAACCTCTTCGCGGGTTTGCACTTCCATGCCGGGCAGCACGATCAGTCCGGTGCCTTCCGCCGCCTGCTGCACGGCGGCGATGTTAGCGGTGGCGTTATGATCTGTGATGGCGATGATCTGGATACCTAGGTCCAGCGCTTCCTGAACGATGAAGGGGGGCAGCATTTCCAGTTCCGCACAGGGCGAAAGAACGGTGTGCACATGAAGTTCCGTCCGAAATTTCCGCAGACTGCCCATTCCCGATCGCATCCAACGAATGCGGCGCTAGGCCCGCAAACCCATCTCCCATAATTTGCCGACAACGTGGAAATTTGTCCCGGTTGTCGCGAGCAGCGTAATGCCTTCATCCGAGGCTTTTTGAATGGTGGCCGGGTCAGGCATGGCCCCTTCCGTGATGATGATGGCGCTCAAATCCAGCAGCGCGGCAACCGCCACGATGTTGCCGTGCGCCTGCAATGTGACCCAAATGCTGCCGCGCTGCGCCCCTGCCATGACGCAACTCAACAGATCCGAGGTGTACCCGCAGGTGGGTTCGATTTCAGAAAAATCACGCGGTTCAGTAAGAACAGAAAGGTCGAGTTGTTCGATGACCTCTTTCAGGTTCATATCGACTCCTTGTTCGTCCAGTATCCTTCGCCAACCACTTCATCTTTATCAAGGAAGATTTTCATGCGCAAGCGTGTGCTCTTCCCGTAAACCGATTCGATCGTCATGCTGTCAACGCAGCGCGACATGTTCACCAGTCCCATGCCGGCGCCAAACCCAAGCTCGCGCACTTTTTCAGTGGCAGTGGAATAACCGGGTTTCATTGCCAGGTTCACATCTTTGATGCCGGGCCCTTCATCGCTGACATCCATGGAAATTTGATGCGGTTCAATCTCCACGCGGATGGTGCCGCCGTTGGTGGTGTGGATGATGAGGTTCATTTCGGCTTCATAGATAGCGATGCCACATCGACGGGCGATTTGCGGGTTGGCGCCCAGACGGATGAGGGCCCGTTTGATGTTGGAAGACGCCGCGCCGCCGTGGGTGAAATCGCCAACCTTGATGTTATAGCGTAGGATCAGGCTGGTGCGGTCGGAGACGATATCTTCAAAGAGATGGCGAGCGCGATAACGGCGGATTTCTTCGTCGCGATAATCGCGCTGGAGGGCGTTCAACAGACCGCGGGTGATATCCCCTTTGGTGATGATGCCGACCAGACGATTGTTGTCGGTGACCACCGGCAGGCGGCCGTACCGCGTGTCTACGAACACTTTCAAGGCTTCAATCACCGGGTCGGAGGGACGAACCGTGATCAGCGTGGAGCTGGTCATGTATTTTCCCACCGGTGAGGACAGGTCGCCATTGTTCAGGCAGTGGATCAGATCTTCAATGCTGATGATACCGACCAGGCGATCCTGGTCAACCACCGGTGCCCCGGAAATTCGCGCTGTGCGGAAAAGTTCGAGAACCTCGCGCATGGACTGATCGGGATGGGCCACCTGAGGGGAAGAGGTCATCACCTCTTCGATCCTCAGCTCGTAGGCCAGTTCCTCGGCGCGAGTAATTTCACTCGCGTCTTTGTCGGTGATTGGCCTACCGGGGCGTGCCGGGGTGTTCGTCATGGTCATGCAAGCTTATCCGCAGTCGCAGTTTTCGTCCTTGTTCAGCGGGCGTTCGAGGCTGGTCAAGCCGGCCTGATAAAGGCGTCCGCACAGCTCAAACATGCCGAAAGGCGAGGAGATCAGGGGGATGCCTTCCTCGCGGGCCAGATCAATGGTTTCTTCCGGGGGCGTTTTTCCGCGCACAAGAATAATCGCTGCAACATCCGCCATCTGCGCTGTGCGAATCACCTGGGGATTGCACAGGCCGGTGAGGAGCACCGCTTCGGGTTGGATGGAAGCCAGCACATCACTCATTAAGTCTGCACCGCAGCCACCTTTCACCTCGCGCGTAAGGTCAGCCTGATGATTAATCAGATTGCCCTGGATGATTTCGATCAAGTCAGCAACATTCATGGCCACTGGTTCCGTCCGAATTGTGAAATTTGACACAATTGTACCTTATTTCTGTATTTTCTGGGTACTTCTTTCCCATGAAGTTAGTGTACTGATTCCTACAAGAATGGCAAGTGCTTTTCGTATGGCGATCCGCACGGATCAATGACAATGCTCCGGTTCCGCGCGGGAAATGTGTTAAAATTCAGACACAATAACGATTTGCGAGAGACGTATGAAAACTCTGATTCAATCCGTCAAAGGCACCCGTGATTTTTATCCGGAGATCATGAAGGCGCGCACATGGCTGACCCAGATGATCCGTGAGGTTTCGGAATCGTTCGGCTATCAGGAGTATGAAGGACCCTTCCTGGAAAAAATCGACCTGTACGCGGCGAAATCGGGTGAGGAACTGGTTAAAGAACAGGCGTTTGTATTTCCCGATCGCGGCGGCGACCTCATCACACTGCGCCCGGAACTGACCCCCACACTGGCTCGCATGGTGGCACAGCGCCAAAATGAGCTGCCATTTCCGCTGCGCTGGTGGTCGTTTGGCCCGTTCTGGCGATATGAACGCCCCCAAAAAGGCCGCACTCGCGAGTTTTTCCAATGGAATATTGACTTGATCGGCGCCAACACGCCCGAAGCGGATGCTGAATTGGTGGCGATTTGCGCGGCGTTTTTTGAAAAAGCAGGCTTATCACCGGCCAAGGTGAACGTGCTGGTGAATGACCGGCGCTTGATGGATGCGGAATTGACCGCGTTAGGCATTCAAGTGGAGCAGCGCAAATCGGTGTTTCGCCTGGTGGACCGGCGCGACAAGATGCGCGCTGCGGACTGGCAGGCGTATGCCCTGGAAAGCGGCCTGACGGAAGCGCAGTTAACCGGCATTGAGCAATTGCTGGGCGATGCCGATTTGTGGAAGAAGTCATCGGAATTGACGCGTATGTTCAGCCTGCTGGAAAAAATGGGGTATGCGGATTACGTCCGGTATGATGCCGGTATCATCCGCGGGCTGGACTATTACACCGGTGTGGTCTTTGAAGCTCAGGTTCAGGAAGGCGAGGGGCGTGCCATCCTGGGCGGCGGGCATTATGATAATCTGGTGGCTGACGTGGGCGGCGATCCGCTCTCCTGCGTGGGCTTTGCGATGGGTGACGTGATGGTCTCCATTGTTCTGCAGGAATGTGGATTGCTCCCGGGAGGATCGAATTCTCCCGCGGACGTATTGGTGACCGTTTTTGACGAGGCCGGATTGCCTTCCGCCGCGGCGCTGGGCAGCGTTTTGCGCCGCAACGGCTTGAATGTGGCGGTGTATCCCGAGGCGGTCAAGCTGCCGCGGCAGTTGAAGTACGCCGACCGGATGGGTATTCGCATCGCGGTGATCGAAGGGCCAGACGAATTGGTCGCCGGGCAAGTGACGTTGAAAGACCTGGCGCGGCGGGAACAACGCACGGTCTCCCGGGCCGAAGCCGCGCAGGCCATTCGTGAAATGCTTGCGCAACCCGCGGCTGTGTGATAAAATCTTCACCGCAATATGGTGGCTGTAGCTCAATGGC
>DAOUGY010000290.1:0-2461 GCA_034428975.1 Anaerolineaceae bacterium
CTGGGGGGAGATCAAGAAGATATTTTCGAAAATGTATTTGCCGCACGTGAAGGCAAATGAGCTCTTGTCCGAATCGCGGCTAAAGCGGGGAGAAGCCGCGGTATGGCAAAGACGGTTTTGGGAGCACACAATCCGAGACCAGCACGATTTCAACCGCCACGTGGATTATATCCATTACAACCCGGTAAAACATGGGCTGGTCAACAGCGTGAGCGATTGGCCGTGGTCGAGTTTTCACCGTTATGTACGGTTGGGATTTTATGACCGATCGTGGGGGGCCGGCGAAAGTAAGCCGATGAACGAAGCATGTTTTGGCGAATAACCGGAGCCGTCCATGTAGGGTGCGGTCTGGTTTCGACCGCACCCTACGCGTTGAAAACAAAAAGCAAGGGAGCGGTGGATGTCGACCGCACCCCTGCGGTCTGGTTTCGACCGCACCCTACGTATTGTAAACATCCCCGATTCCCGCATCTTCTTTGAGTGTTTTTTACTATAATCCAATCATTCATCCTTCCCCGGCTCGCTGCAACAACGAAAAGGACCCCCATGAAATTTTGGCTTCGCGTTTTTATTCTGCTGCTGAGTGGATTCCTGTTGGCGGGCTGCGGCGCCCGGCAAAATCTGAAAACTCAGGTGGAGTTAATCCACGACCCGGAAAACAGCGATTTTGACACCCTCATTGCCTGTGAAGGGTATTTGGAATTGCTGAATGATACCTACGAGCCGGATATGCAGGCGTTTGAAACCTGCCTGGACAACTCAATCGAGGGCGACGGTACCAATGCGCTGCGTTTTTGCCGGCTGCTGGCTGACAGCGGCAGTGCGGTGTCTCCCACTTTGCAGCAGAAATGCCTGGCTGGCGCCGAGGCGTACGCTCGTGGGGAGCTGAGGCAGAAAAATTACAGTGAGGCCCGCGATAAATTCCTGCAGGCGGTCAACGAGAACATGCCCTTTGTGAACATGGAAGAAGCCCGGCGCATCGCGGAGCGCATCTACAACACCCAGTATTTGGACCAGAGTCTGGATCTGTTGAATAATATTGCCCTGGCGGCAAACCGCTGCGAAGGCGAAGCAGCGCCAATTGAGGAATTCTGGCAGGGCGTTCAAGCGCACGCCCTGGGCGATTCCATCCAGGAGACCCTCCTGAGCACCGTCCAACGAATCACACAGGGTATCGACCAAAGTATCGGCAGCGAACAAGCCGACTGCGCCAAAACCGGCATGAATTTCCTTGCAGATCTGCTGGCTGGCGGGCCCGTTCCGGATGCGGCCCAAACCGAAGTGGCCGCCCGGATGCCGGCCTGGTTGGACGCAGGCGTACAGCGGATGAACCGCGGTGCGTATATGGATGCCTTTTCCCTGCTGCGCGGCGTGCGGGCGCTGGCGCAACTTCAGGGGGACACCGGCACGGTGGATGGAAAGATCGCCGAGCTGGTCGAGCGGTTCGCCAATCAACAGGAAATCCCGCTGAATTTGCAGTACAGCGTCTCATATTTGTGCTTGGAAGGAGGGGCGAAATGGGACCCCGGATACCACGAATTTCTGAAACTGGCGCTGACTCTGGATACTCAGGCACAGGGCAAGTTTCTGAATTGCACCGGTGTCCAACTGATCGAAGCGCTGCTCCCCACCTCCCTGGCGGAAATGCGCTACATGGTCACCGCCGATCCCATCCGCTCGACCGAAAAACTGGTCAAAAGCTGCGATTACAGCGGGGGGCATGTCCTGAAAGTTTCCAGCGTGGACTATCAGATCACGGTGAAGGAAATCGTCTCCGGCAAACCGGTTGCCGAAACCATCCTGCCCAGCATTGCCGACGGAGAGTGCGCACTCTTTCGAACCTTTATTTCCAAAACCGATCGATACGATCTGCTGCCCGCCGATACCGAATTGATCCGTTGGTTGTCATCGCTCGAATTGCCGTGATGCGGCGGGTGTGAATGGAGAATACAAAAAGACGCTTCGTGTGGAAGCGTCTTTTTGATCTGGCTCCTCGACCAAGACTCGAACTTGGAACCTAGCGGTTAACAGCCGCCCGCTCTGCCTATTGAGCTATCGAGGAACGTGCCCATTATTATACTCCAGAGGGCTTCACTGTCAAGGATATTAAAGCCGGGTAAGAGTCCGGGGCGGCGGGGCACGCCGGTGTTGAGCGCGCGTGCCCGGCGTGGTAGAATCACAGTAGGGGTATTTCTGATGGGTTCGGAGGCGTGAATGGAACAGGTTTCGGGCACCTTCGCGGTGAAAAAGGGGCTGGCCCAAATGCTCAAGGGCGGCGTGATCATGGACGTGGTGACGCCGGATCAGGCGCGCATCGCCGAGGATGCCGGCGCGTGCGCGGTGATGGCGCTGGAACGCGTGCCCGCGGACATTCGCGCGCACGGCGGCGTGGCGCGCATGAGCGACCCCGAAGTGATTATTCGCATCATGGAAGCCGTCACCATCCCGGTGATGGCCAAGG
>DAOUGY010000291.1:0-3319 GCA_034428975.1 Anaerolineaceae bacterium
AGGATCGCACCAAATGGTGGGCTGCCATCCCGGGGTTCACCTTGCTCGGGTTGGGAGCGTTGATCGCGCTTTCCGCGCTTTTCCCTGAACTGGGCAGGCGCTTTGGCGGATCGCTATTTCTCGCTTTCACGCCAAACGATGTGAACACATAACCGGCCAGCAGCACGGCGGTCACACCCCACAACAGCACAAAACCATCGCGCTCCCGGCCTGTCTTCCGGGTTTTGCGTGCGGCTCCGGTCAATACCGCGCCCCATAAAATCAAGACGAATGGAATCAGCGGAAATGCCAACCAGCGCACTTCCCAGGGTGGGCGCAGCCCAAATGTCACGCTGCCGCCCAACAGGATCAGGTTGACCAAATGGCTCCCCACCCGCGCCAGGTACGAGCCGCTCTCCACCGACACCGCGCCGCCCAGCAGCTCGCCCAGCAGACTCTGCATACCGTTTTGCGCCGCGTAAGCCAGCCACGGTGCTGCACCCAATAACGCACCGGCCACTGCCCATGCCAGGCCGCCGCCCAGGGTTCGCCAGCCGCCGGCACGTGCCAGTTTCCATAAAAGGTACAGGCCGGTTGGCGCCGAATAAATCAACGTCAACCCGTTGGCCCACACGCCCAGGCCGGCCGCAATCCCCCACAGCAGCAACCAGCCGGCCGCCGGTCGCAGCCGGTGCGTGCTCGATACATTCTCGCCAATCGTCAACGATATCAAAATTAGTATATTGCCAATCAGTAGGGCTTCGCCGTAGCCGCCCAGACTGGCAGTGGTGTAAAGCGTCACATTCACCGTCGGAATCGCCAGCAGCGCCGCCGCCAGCAAGCCAACGCTCGTCCGGCCCGTCACCGTTCGCCCGATGAAAACGGTGGTGATCATTGTTCCGGCATACAGCGCAATTTGCACAGCCCGCACCACCCACACCGCCTCGCCCCACAACGCAAACCCGCCAGCCACCAGCAGCGCATCCAGGCTGCCCATGTACGCCTGCCCATAGAAAAAGACGGGAATTCCATGACCCTGCAGCATGTGCCGCGCCATCAACGCCACCACGGCTTCATCCGCGTTAAACGGGATAATCCCCCAACCCAGCAGCAAAACCTTCAGGCCAATGCCTGTGCCCAGGAGGATCAGCAGGGAAATCGATGCTCGTTTGGGGATGGAAGTCATATCCTCGGTCATATTCGTCGTTCACCCTCAACATAGTTTACTCCAAACTGTCGTAAAATAGTTTCAGGTACTTTGCACGCCCTTTCCATCCGATCAGCATTTCATCCACCGCTGATCGCCGCCTTAAAGAGTCGATAACCGAACCACGCACCTGTCCGTTGACCTTCTTACCGGACCATCTCACACCAGGGGTAGCCTCGTGCTTCAACGTTTCATTAACAGCAGTGCCGGTTTGTCCTTCGCCTACGGGCTGGCTCGTAGCATGCCGCCCCGCCTGGGGTACTGGATTGCGCA
The DNA here is from genome assembly GCA_034428975.1 of Anaerolineaceae bacterium. Classification (GTDB taxonomy): domain Bacteria; phylum Chloroflexota; class Anaerolineae; order Anaerolineales; family Anaerolineaceae; genus DAOUGY01. The sequence goes on from DAOUGY010000291.1 coordinate 1,460, forward strand.
CACGTTGGGAAATCTGGTCGCCAGTCTGGGTCATCTCCCCAATGTGCGCTCCGTGAAAGCCAATCAATGGGTTGTGCGCGGTGGTGGGCTTTCACGCGCCGACCTGACAGCTGCCGCCCGCGCGGTGTACCGCTATTCCGGCCAAAGCCTGTACGATTTCTTTCACAATTTCCGCGATTTTTCCGCCGTTTCCAGCATGGTTGAATTCAGCCCGTCCTTTATGGAATGCATTCAACGCAGCCGGGAAGGTAAATTCGGTCAGCTTCTGCTCACCCCGCACTGCAGCAATTTCGATCTGGTCGGCCGGGCGGCGGTAATCAACGGCATGCGCATGCAGGTGCTCTCCTACCCCGAAGTGCGTTCCGATTATCACATGCAAAATCAACTGCGCGCCCTGCCCGGCATGGATGTCACCCCCATCTCGTTTTCTGCACTCAAACAGGCCACCCAACGCATGCGCAGCGGCGGAACGGCACTGACGGGTATCGACCGCCCAACCGATACACCCACCGTGCGCCCTCGTTTCTTTGACCGCCCGGCGTCACTGCCCACCGGTTATGTTCGCCTGGCACTGGCGGCCCGCGTCCCTGTTGTCATTGTCATGGGCGAGACCATCGATAAAGGCCATTATTTCGTTAACGCCAGCGAACCCATCCCTTTAAAATCAGATCCCGATGGCGAGAAGGAATCCCTTTACAATGCCGAAATGATCCTCGAGCGCATCGAACCTTGCATTCGCTCCCGCCCCCAACAATGGGCCATGTTTTATACCGTCTGGCCCGAAAGCCTGTCAGAACTGCCCTGATCAAAGGAGGCAGCATGAAAACACCCCGCAAGACCAAGTCGCCGGCAAAGCATACCCGTGTCATCGACACCTTCACCGGGAAAGTTGAACGCCGGCTGCTGCGCTGGATAGCGGCCCGCCTGCCGTCATGGGTCTATCCCGACCATCTCACCTGGCTCAGCCTGGCGGCTTCCGCGGTCACTTGCGTCAGTTTTGTGCTGTCGGCCCAACGCCCGGCATTCCTCTGGCTGGCGGCCTTTGGTTTTGTGGTCAATTGGTTCGGTGACAGCCTGGATGGCACGCTCGCGCGCGTGCGTCAAATCGAGCGCCCGCGCTATGGTTTCTTCATCGATCACAGCGTGGATGCCGTCAGCACGGTGATGGTCTTTCTGGGCATCGGATACTCATCGTATGTTCGCTTCGAAATTGCCGTTTTTGCACTCATCGGTTATTTACTGCTCAGCCTGTATGCCGCGCTATCCACTTACGCCGCCAACGAATTTAAGATATCCTACGCGTACCTCGGGCCGACGGAAATTCGCTTGTTGGCCATTCTGTGCAGTATCTGGACGTTCTACAATCCCAGCCACTTTGTCAATCTGTGGGTTGGGCAATTCACCTTCTTTGAGCTGATCCTGATGGGCCTGATTCTGTTGTTTTACTCCGCCTTCTTCCTCTCCACCATCGGTCTGCTCAACCGGCTTGGGCAAATGGAACCTGCCCGCAACCATCGCGAATGAAGCCACCGACGCTTGTCGGCTACTTTCCATCTCATCGCCTGCGCCGGTTCGGCCTGGCGGCCCTGATCGTCCTTCTCAGTCTGGCGTACTGGAGCGGCGTTAAGCAAGTGCCGTTTCACCCCGACGAAAGTACCCAAACCTTCATGTCCGCGGATGTCGAGGCATTTCTATCGCAGCCGGCTTCACTCTTTTGGACAGCCGACAAAGCCGCCGATTTGCGCCAACGGTATCGCGAGTTGGACGCTCCTCTCACCCGCACCCTCATTGGCCTGGCTCGCGCCGTCACCCGCCAACCTGCGCTGCCCGCCGATTGGGATTGGTCGCTCACCTGGGCCG
>DAOUGY010000292.1:0-1917 GCA_034428975.1 Anaerolineaceae bacterium
TGGTGCTGGCGGCTTACTGCATCTATGCCTTCGGCCAGGTCCAGGCCGGCGCGGTGATGCCCGGCGACCTCAAGTTTTGGGCGCGCACCATCCTGACCTTTATCGGCATCGGCATCGCCGCCACCATCGTCATCCAGATCATCTTTCACATCCTGCTGTCAATCGGCATCGCGGTCTCCAAAAAAATCCGCGATGAGGATTTCAAAGAGGAAGAAATCGAAAAGTCCATCCAGGCGGAGATGGTCGAAGATGAAATGGACAAACTGATCGAATTGAAATCCAACCGGATCAGCGTCATGCTGGGCGGGTTTGGCTTTGTCGCCGCGCTGGTGGCGGTGCTGCTGGGCTATTCGGCCGTGGTGCTGGTCAACATGGTGTTCATTGCCTTCAGCCTTGGCACCATCGCCGAAGGTTTTGCCCAGCTCTACTATTACCGCAAAGGCATCCGCCATGCCTAAAAAATTTGAAATTACCAACAACATCCGCCGGCTGCGCTTTTTTGCCAACGAGATGACCCAGCTGGAACTGGCCGAAAAAGCCGGGGTATCGCGCCAGACCATCATCGCCATCGAAGCGGGCAAATACTCGCCCTCGCTGGAAATGGCCTTCCGCATCGCCGACGCGTTCGGCGTGACCATCGGCGAGGTATTCGATTACGCGGTCATCGGAGAGTCGAAAAAATAAAGCAGATGGTATGAGCAAAGCAAACAGCGCCTGCACGGCTCGTGCCGGCGCTGTTTGCTGTTTACCGGCGTCAACCCGCGGATGAAACCAAATCGTCGCGCGTTCGGCTCTTTTCAGTAAGTCGTTGACGTTTTCTGCTCACCATTTGGAGTCATGTTTTGGCGAATACGCCGGGCAAGTTCGGCATATTCGCTCTCTGGAATGTCCAGGTACCCGTTCATAATGCCCAGGGCCGCCAACTGTTGTTGTTCAAAAGGGACTCCGTATGGCAGCGGTGCAATATGCCAATGGACATGGCGGTTACCCTGCTGGCTTCCCAATGAAAGAATATAAACGCGTTCTGTTTCGACCGTGCGCCGAACCGCTTCGGCAACGCGATAAACGCCGCGCTGCAGGGCGAGATATTCATCTTCTGTAAAATCGCCCGTAACCTGCTCTTTGTGTGCAACTGGAGCAACCAGGACGTACCCGTACAAAGTGGGGTATTTGTTTAGGAAAGAGATGAACAGATCGTCCTGATAAATAACATGATTGCCATCGCTTCGCCCTGCGATCATTTCGCAAATGAAACAAGGACCATTCTGGATGCGATGGAGATAGCCTTCAAAGTCAAAAGGCTTGCGACTATTCACAAATTCACTCCCAACTGAACGGACTGCATTGTTCCAGTTTTCTGACATGCCCTAATAACCTATTATACAGAACCTGGCTGCGCTGAAATACTCAGGCGTCCCGACCCCGGATGCCCGCATCCAGTTGCGCCATGAGCCTGTCGGCGCGGCTTTTGCCGGGCGGACGGGCGGGCATGTGCAGCAGCAGGCCGCGCACTTCGGCCGGGACGGATTCAATCGCGCGGCGCAGCTCGGCCTCGCCGACCGTTTCATCGCCGCCTTCGAGTTCCAGCGCCAGCGCGGCATAGGCCGCCGGGGCGAGGATGTGTTTGGTCTGCTGCGCATCGGCCAGGGGATGGGTGTAGGCCGAGGCAGCCGCCATGCCGGCGGCGCGGGCGGCGGCGGCCGCGGCGGGATCGTTGATTTCACGCGCGGCGGAAAGGGCTGCCAGGGCCAGCACGCGCAGTTGAGCGGTGCGCCTGCCGCCGGCGGCAAAGGCGCGGATGCCCTGAATCGCGGCGCGCGGACGCGCATCACCGGGGGCGCAGCGTTCGAACAGCGGCAGCGCGCGACCGGCGCACTCAGCCGCCCAGCCGCCCAGGATGCGGAGGGTGTCGAGGGA
>DAOUGY010000293.1:0-9758 GCA_034428975.1 Anaerolineaceae bacterium
GCGGTTGGCCACCATGAACGCGGTCGGCGAAGGCTGGCTGGCGTAAATCACATCGGCACGCCAACCCTTCAACAACTTCATCCCCGCCGAAACGGCAAAGGGGTACCAGCCGATGCGCTCATCGGGAAAGTTGAGCAGCAAACGGTAGACATACCCCAGCTTTTTTAAGAACGACGATTTGGTTTTATAACCTTTGGAAACGATCTCGCTCTGACCGCCAAAGAACAGCTCCGGCAGGAAGTTGACGTTGAACCAGCGCGTGTAAGTCACACGCTCGGCCGGAATCTCCCGTTCCATCGTTGCCGGCAAGGGAATTTTGTCCGCCGCCAGCACGCGCACATCGTGGCCCTGGTTGTGCAGGTATTGGGCCAGCTTGCCCACGCGCAGCGAACCAATGTTGCTGTACGGCGGAAATTGATAGGCGACCAACAAAATTTTCATCGCGCGCCTGTCATGCCAGCATCTCGTGATAGATGGCTACCAGGCGCTTCATCTCCGCCCCGGCATTCATTGTTTTGGCCAGTTCCAGCGCGTTTCGTTTGCAGCGATTGATCTGGTCCGCGTTCAGGCCCGCAATCGCGGCGGCTTTTTCCGCGGAAGTGCGCCCGGTCATCAACACGCCAATCTCGTTCTCGCGAATGATCGGACTCATCATCGGCAGATCCAGGCTAGCCACCGCCAGACCCGCCATGATGAAATCAAAGAACTTGTTGGGCAGCGCGTTGTAATAGCTTTGCTGTACGGCTTGCGTCAGGGGAATGCCAATGTCGTAATGCGAGAGAGCTTCCAGCAATTGATCGGGCTTGAGCGGGTCACACAGGCGCACGCGCCCGCTGCGTTGCGCCGCCATGTCGCGCAGCAGTTGCATATAGCTCTCATACCCCACGCCCGGCAGCAGGATCAAATCCAGCGTGAAGCGTGCGTCCAAATGATCCATCAGCTCGATCATTTCTTCCACACGGCGCTGGGGCGCGCCCACGCCATGATGCACGATCTTGATCTGCTCCGGGTCCACCGGGTGGAACTCAAACGATTGGTACGTGGGTGCGTTCATGATGACATCCATCGACCAGCCAAAATACTTGCGGTAATTGTCACCCACCCCGCGTGAAACGGTGATCATGCGCTGAATGCCCGGCGCATATTTCTTGAACAGGGTTTTGCGATACGGGCGTTTGGTCAGGCGCCAGTCCAGCCGGTCGGCTTGCTGCTCCAAACTGTCCTCATGCGCGTCAAACAGCACCTTTGCGCCAGTTTTCAACGCCGCGCGCCCCGCCACTGGCAGCCCGTCCCAATCGTTGGCATGGATCAAATCGTAGCGGTTTTGCAGCAGTAGATCGTAGGCTTTCTGATATTCGCCGTACGACCAAAACAGCCGGTCATACGCTTGCGGAGCCAGCCAGCCCAGCAGATAGAACAGGTTGTGCAGCGGCAGTTGCGATTTTTCACGGCGCAGCGGGGTGTAGCGCACCCCGTCCGGGGCGGTCCACTCGCCAAAAGCAATCACGTCCACGTCAAAATCGACGCGCGCTGCCTCAATTTCGCGCAGTACGCGCCGGTCGTAAGCCAGATTGGAAAACGAAAGGATGCACAATCGCGGTTTGGTCATTGTTCCCGCCCGTTCCGGCCGTTGACTCACCGGCTCGAAGAATCGCCCGAAGGATTTCGGCGGCAAGGCCGTCTGAAACTACCGGGAGATTTTACCATAGATGAAGACAGGCACGGCGTCCGGCGGCTGGGCTACTCGCCGTCCGGTCTGGCATCACCCGGCTGGTACGGTTCCAGCTTCTTGATCACCCGCGCCGGCACCCCCGCCAGCACAATATCGTCTCCCAGAAAGGATTGAGTCACCACCGCGCCCGCCGCCACCACCACGTGATTGCCCAGCTGCACGCCCGGCAGCACAATCGCGCCGGTGCCCAGCCAGCAGTTGTCGCCCAGGCGCACCGGCCCCTCCTGGATGTACCGGTCGTAGCGCAGCATGTCGTGATTCATGCTGATGATCGACGAGCGCGGGCCCAGCAGCACGTTTTGGCCCAGGATGATGCCGTTGCGCCCGTCCATGTAGATGCCCATACTCAGGCCCGGATTGCGGTTGCCGCGCACAATCTTCTGCGGCGCGCGGATCACGCTGGTGCGGTGCACCGGCCACGGCACGCTGCGATTGATTCCGAGGATTTTTTGTTGAAACACGCACACCAGCAGCTTGTTGGGCGGGATGCGCCGGTCGGCAAAAGCCGCGCCAAACAGCGCCAGAAAACGGTAGGCCAGTTCGATCAACAGTTTTCGCATGGACAACCCTCCGGGGTGATGGATTAATTGTACTCGATCCACGCCCCCAAACCAAACGGATGCAGGCGCAGGCCTGCATCCGTCCATTCGGCATGCGTTGAAATCAATCCGCCAGGGCGCGTTCGTCCAACGGCGTCAGTCCGTCCTGACTCATCTCGCGCGCCACTTCTTCTTCCAACAGGCTCAACACACTTTCGCGCACTTGCAGGTAGCGCTCGCTGGTGTAGCCGCGCGGGCGCGGCAGGTCCACATCAATCACACCCTTCACCTGTCCAGGGCGCGCCGTCATCACCACAATCCGGTCGGCCAGGGCCACCGCCTCGATCACGCTGTGCGTGACGAAGACCACGGTTTTTTGGGTCTGCAGCCAGATGCGCTCCAGTTCGCGCTGCATGTATTTGCGCGTCTGCGAATCGAGCGCGCCGAACGGCTCGTCCATCAGCAGAACCTGCGGATCATACGCCAGCGCGCGTGCAATGCCCACGCGCTGCTTCATGCCGCCGGAAAGGGTATGCGGGTAGGCCTGCTCAAACCCGGCCAGGTTGACCAGTTGAATGTACTCTCGCGCTTTGCGTTCGGCTTCGGCGCGGCTGTGACCGGTGCTTTCCAGCCCGAACATCACATTGCCCAACACGGTCTTCCAGGGGAACAAGGCATAGTCCTGAAAGACGAAGCCCCGGTCAGGCGCCGGCTGCGTCACCGGCTTGCCGCGCAGGGCAATTTCTCCCGCGCTGGGGCGCTCGAACCCGGCAATCATGTACAGCAGGGTCGATTTGCCGCAGCCGGATGGTCCGATCAGCACGGTGAACTTGCCCGCTGGAATCTCCAGATTCAGGTTTTCCAGCGCCAGCACTTCGTTTTTTCCATCGCGAAAGACCTTGCGCAGGCCCTTCACCTCAATTGCCGCTTCATTTTCCATAACTCACCCTGTTTCACTGTCCCGTTTCAGCACACCCCACTGCTCCACCGTGGCGCGCTCCAACGCGCGCAGCAGCAGCCGGTCAAGCAGCAGCCCGGACAGACCAATAATCAACACGCCCACCATCATCACGGAAGTGTCGTTGAAAAAGCGCGCCGAAAATACCATGCGCCCCAGCCCCCATTCAATCATCGCCGAGAGCATCTCGCCGCCAACCAACGCGCGCCAGGCATAACCAATGCCCAGGCGCAGGCCGGTGATCAACGAGAGCAGCGAGCCGGGCAGCAGTACCTTGAAGAACAGGCGCGTGCCGCGCAAGCCCATCAGGCGCGCCGCATGGACCAGATTGCGTGGCACCATTTCTATGCCGCGCATGGTGTTGTAGGCAATCGCAAAAAAGCCGCCCAGAAAAACCACGGTGATGACCGTGCGGTCGCCCAGCCCCATGGAAACCAGCAGCACCGGCACCCAGGCGATGGTCGGCACCGAAATCAGCAGACCCAGCAGCGGCTCAAACAAATCATGCAGGCGCGGGTTGAGTGACAGCAGTGCTCCCACCGCAATACCCAGCGTCACGGCCAGTAGATAACCAATGGCCAGCCGGTAGAAGGATGCCAGCAGGTGTTGAAAGAGCACGCCTTTGACGAAGGCCAGATTCCAGAAGGAGGAGAAAATTACCGAAGGCGCGGGCAGCGACGAGGTCGTCAGCCAGCCCAGGCGAACGGCGGCTTCCCACACCAGCCCGATGACCAGAAAGGGCAGCAGGAATTCACCGGCGCGGCGCAAGGCAGCCGAGGACTGGCGGGCGGAGGGGCTCGTGGCGTCAGGCATTTCGCACCATCCCCCAGCGTTCAATGGTGCGCTTTTCCAGCGTGCGCACCAGCACTTTTTCCATGATGAAGTAAATGACGATCAACAGAATAATGCCGCCGTAGACCACATCGGCGCGCAGGAACTCGGCCGCGTCCCAAATCATATAGCCCAGCCCGTAGTTGGTGGCTGCCACAAATTCAACGGCGATGACGGTCATCCAGCAGCGCGCCAGGCCGATTTTGATGCCGTTGAATACGTAGCCCGCCGCCCAGGGCAGATAGACCGCCGTGATCGTCTTCAGGCGGCTGGCGCCCATGATGCGCGCGGCGCGCACCATCTGCCGGTCCACGCTGCGCACCCCCGCCATGGTGGAATATACCACCGGGAAAAAGGCCGAGATGATCCCCAGCGTGACAATCGTCACGTCGCCAAAGCCAAACCAGACAATGAAGAGGGGGGCCAGGGCAATGCCGGGGATGGGCATGAGCACCGTGATGAGCGGGTCAAAGAACATTTTCACCGGCCGACTGATGCCCATCAGCACGCCCAGAATCACCCCCAGCAGCACGCCGGCGGCCACCGCCAGCAGCACGCGCTGCAGCGTGGCGCCAATGTGCAGGAGCAGCATGGAATGCACTGGCAGACCCTCGGCGTACAGGTCTGCCAGTGTGCCAACGATCCGGGTGGGCGGCGGGAACAGCGCCGGGTTGGACCAACCCAGCGCTGCGCTCAGCTCCCACCCTCCCAGAAAGAGGGCAATCGGTATCAGTGCAAGCAGTGGTTTTCGTTGTTTCAAGCGTTACTTTCCAGAAACGAGTTTTTTGGCCTCTTCCAAATAGCTGGTGTCGTAGGCAAATTTGGGTGCAGCCTTCACCTCGCCGATGCTCTGTAAAAAGGCGGCCGTATCGTTGAGCGCGGTGATGACCGATTCGTCCAGTTCCATCGAGAAGTTCACCCGGCGGAAGATTTTTTCAAAGGCATCCGGCGACACTTCCGAGCCGGCGGCCGAAGCCGCTCTGGCGGCGATCCCCGCCGCATTGGCCGGGTCGCTTTGAATCAATTCGGTTTTCTTCAACAGGCCGGCCAAAAAAGCCACAAGTTCGGCTTTGTGCCCTTCGGCATACTTCTTGGTGGTCATCAACACCACCGGCGTCATGGCAATTTCACCGTAGCTCATCAGCACGCGCCCCACGCCCTGCGCCTCGGCAATCGCCGGGGTCGGTTCCCAGGCGGTGAAGGCTTCAATGGCGCCGTCTTTCAACGCGGCAGTGGATTCTTCGACCTTGATGTTGACCCACTCAAAGTCTTCCCACTTGAGATCACCCACTTTTTCAAAGTAGCGGCGCACTACCTGCTCCGCGCCGGTCTTCAGACGAATGCCAACCTTCTTGCCTTTCAAATCATACCATGACTGGTAGGTCGAATCGGTGCGCACCAGCGTCGAATAACGATCGCCGCGCTGCGCCACCGCAATAATCAATGCATCATCCGGAATGGTGGCGAACAGCGCCACGCTCTTGCTGTCGGACGCGCTGATAATATCCACCGAGCCGGAAACCAGCGCCTGCGAACTCTCGGTGCCGGAGCTGAAGAGCGTTTGCTCCACGCTCACATTATAATCTTTCCAAAAATCCGGGTTGCCCTTCACCAGAAAGTCTTCCGGGTAATACTGCCCGCCATAGCGCACCGGGCCGAGCGTTTTGGTTGCCGTGCCGGCCGACTGGCAGGCCGTGAGCAGCAGGGAAAGCAGCATAACAATGCTGAAGGCTTTAAAAATTAACGATTTTTTGAACATACTCTTCTCCAGACAGGGGTTTTGAACCATTCTAAAACCTGCTTCCGGATCGGGCAAATAAGCAATGCTTATGGTGGATATTAATGGATGTTGACCCGCGCCAGCAGAAAGCGCGACAGATATGCCAGCCAGGGCAGCGGATCACGCACGTCAAAGGCGGCATGCACCCAGGGGTTGCCCAGCCCTTTGAGCTGGCGTTTCAGGCTGCCGCCCGGCATCACCAATTCACCCGGGAAGCGCAGCAATTCGTCCAGGCCCATCACCCAACTGATATGGTCCTTCTGGGTGGTGATCGGCTGCACCGGTTGGCCCAACGCATCCCGATAGGCCATGACTGCCATATTCTGTCCGCAGGCGGTGGCCAGCGAGTGCCACTTCCAAAATCGCGCGTTGATCTCCAGCAGTTTATACTGCCCGTCGCGCGGATCGTATTTGAATTCAACATGCGCGGTGCCGTTAAAATCGAGCGCGCGCAACAGGCGCACACCCTGTTCCGCCACCACGGGGTTGGTCACGCTTTCGCACACACGTCCGGTGCCAAAGAACGGCGGGCTCTGCCGAATTTTTCGGGCGGTAAAGACCGCCAGCGGCTCACCGGCCATCGAAAAATGCGCGCACAGCCCGTATAACTGATCATCGTCGCCGGGGATGATCTCCTGCAGCATAACAGGGATCGTCCCACAGCGCTGAAACACGCCACGCAGCTCATCCATATTGTGAACAATCGCCACCTGACGGCCAGTCAGTTGTTGAAAACTTTTGCCGCTCTTGCCCTTCACCAGCGCCGGAAAAGCGTTTTCCGGCCAGGCTTCCAAATCCGGCAGACCGGTCGGGTACAGCGTGCGCGGCACCGGAACGCCCACCGCCTGCGCCGCCGCATACTGCTGCTGTTTATCCATAATGCGATCGATCCTGGCCGCGCCAGGAAACGGCATGCGAAAATACGGCGCAAGCCGTGCTTCGGCGTGCGCCAGCACATTTAAGCAAAAGTCGTCGGTGACCAGCAGCACCCCGCCGTGGGGCAGGTTGCGCCCCAGTTCCTCCAAAAAATCCACCAATTCCGCGGGGTGCGTCACCGGGCTGGGGCAGGACATGCCCACGGCATACCTTGAGCGTTGACCAATTGATCGTTTGTGATGGCTGAGCGCCAGGCTGGTCAATTGAGCGGCTCCCAGGCCACGAATGACGCCCAGGCCGTTGACCCAGTGCGAATCCAACACCACTGGCACCGGATAGTTCAGATCGAGAATGCGTTTGGGAATGGGCAGCATGGTAACCTCATTGAGGACGGATTGTATCGGTCCGTGGCGAGCCCGGCAAATAAGGTTCGCTTATTCCATAAATGATGAATTGATTTAGATTTGGAAACGCGCCCGGTCGCGCCGAGCAAATTCAAGAAAATTCTGCGCCACGGTCGAAAGAGCCATGTCGCGCAAGTGGCAAATATAAATGCTGCGGCGCAGGTCAAGGTCATCCACGGGCACATGCACCAGTTCGCCGCGCGCCAGGTCGCCGCGCGCCCCCAGCCGCGAGATGATCGTCACGCCGTAGCCGGCGCGCACCGCCGAACGGGTCGATTCCTGCAACCCCAGTTCCATCATCACATTCAACTGCTCCAGGCTCAGGCCGTTTTCCGCCAGCGCCTCGCGCAGCAGGGTGGTCGCGCCTGAGCCTTGCTGCTGCAATATCAACGGCGCCTGTAAAAACTCCTCAAATGCGATGGATGTGCGCTTGGCCCAGGGGTGCTGCGGCGGGACCACCAGGATCAGTTCATCCTGCAGGTAAGTGTCAAACGCCAGCAAACGATCTCGCCGGTAGGCCCCCACAAAACCGATCTCCAGTTGATGATTGAGAATGGCGTCAATGATTTCCCGCGAATCGCCCACGCGCAGCGACAAATCCACCTGCGGGCACATGTGCTTGAATTCCGCCAGCATCAGCGGCACCAGGGTTTCACCCGGCCCGGAGCTGGCCCCGATTTGCAGCTTGCCTTTCAGGGCATCATCGTCCTGCTCCAACCGGCGCTGCAGCGCGGTGTACAGATCCACCATCTGACAGGCCGTCTCATACACCCAGCGTCCGGCTTCGGTGGGCAGCACCTCCTGTCCCTTGCGGTCCAGCAACCGCACGCCCAGGTCGGCTTCCAGCGCTTTCATCTGCTGGCTGACCGCCGGTTGGCTGATCTTCAACGCTTCGGCGGCGCGCGAAAAGCTCATGCGCTCCACCACCAATCGAAACGTGATCAGTTCCTCAATGCGTGCCATGCGCTCACCCGCCTTTCTGCAGCGCGCTCAACTCGGGCAGCACGTCCATGTACATGCGCCCCCAGGCAAACCAATCGCGGATCAGCGATGTATTGTGCCACAGCAGGGTGAAAGTGCCATTGACCGCTTTGCAGCGCCGCGCCAGTTGAAGGATGCGCGCCCGCCCGGCAGCAATGGTCAGGTTACGGTACTGGCGCAGTGAGCCGTCCATAACCACCAGAGGAATCTCCTCCACGCCCAACACGCGATTTTGCAGCACGTCAAACAATGGGAAGCGCCAACACGTGCCGCAGCGAAACCCCTCGTGTCCCGAAAACGTCATGGATGAATCGGTCCGGAACCCGGCCTGCTCCCAGGCGGCCCAGGTGTGCGGCACCGTCAGGCGCAGGTAATGTTGGCGAACGGCGGTACACGGCGCGCCCAACGCGGCTTCCAGGCGCTGCTTTTCTTCCACCAACCGTTCCACATCGTTCAGGCTGTCATAACCGGGGTGCAAGCCGATCTCAAAGCCCCGCTCGCGCAGGCGGCCCAGCAGCGAGCGCACCGCCGGCCCGGCAATGTCATAGCCTTCATCGTAGCGAGAGGGTTTCGCCGCCATGAAGTAAAACGTACTGCTCAACCCGTTGCGCTGAGAAGCCTGCGCCAGGGCCTCCGCTGCGCTCCGCATGGGGTACACGCCTTCCCCGCGCAGCAGGCTGGCGCCATCCTCGGCAAAATGCGCCGCGCTGCGCTCCACCAACAGATCGGCGGCCAGGGTCTTTAGAGCCTTAAACGCAGAAGCAGGCCTGTAAACATGATCCATATCATGGCTCAAGTGAATCCGAAACGCCGGCGCCTGCGGCGTCCAATCCGGGCGCAGGCGTTGCAGCCAGGCGCGCAGCACCAGGCCGTACTCGTCCACCACCGGGCGATCTAAAAAGCCCAGGCGCAGCCCGGCCGAGGCTTCCACCGGAAAGCGTCCGTGCTCATCACGGTCGTCGGCGGCGATTTCTTCCCAGCGGGAAAGCAGGTAAAACACCCCCGCCAGCAGGTCGGCATAAAACACCAGGCTGCCATTCGTACGCACTTCGGCAAACGGAGCCGGGTGCGGTCGTTGCATGCCCCAAAACAGCACCGGCAGTGCTTCCGGCAACGCTTCCGCCGCGCCGGTCGGAAACGCATCCGCCGGGTCGATCCAATCCACGCGCGTGGCCGTCCGCAGATGCGCCCAATCCTGCGGCGCAGCCGGAGAGATATACACCCCCTGCGCCGGTTCATTTTCTGCAGGCAATCCGTACACCGCGCGCAGCCCCAGCGCTCCCAGGTCGCCGTCCGGCAGTCCGGCGCGGCGCGCCAGCTCACGCCAGGTATAGGCTTGCGCTTCAAGGGTAAATTCGGGGAACAGCGACATGGCGTCCTGCCTTGGATTAGCGGATCAGCCCAGCCATTCGGGCTGCTGCACCGCCGGCGGATTCTTCATCGCCAGCGTGTTCAACTCGTTACGCGCCGGCAAAATACTCTTGCGCGAGAAGAACACCGTTCGCAGCGCGCGGTACATGCGGAAGGCATCCGGCGCCACGTCGCTCCAGTCCCAGTCATAATGCAGATCGGGGGCCTTCTCAAACATCGAGCTGAAACGCTTCCAGGTCGGGTCCTGCACCACGGTATAGAGCACATCCGGGAAGCGCCAGTGATA
>DAOUGY010000294.1:0-5651 GCA_034428975.1 Anaerolineaceae bacterium
TGCATCCAAGCACTGCCCGCGCAATCCAATTTTTCCAGAACGACGTGCTCGCGCTTCTCTTCCTGTAAGAAGTAACTCAACGACAGGCCGGCCTGCCCGCCGCCGACAATGACCGTCTCAATCTTTTCCATCTTGCTGCCGTCCATTTTTTCACCTTTTCTTTCTACCTGTAAGGCGTAAAATATGACAATTATTATCATAATACCACCGGGAAGAAAAGCAAGGGTTTCTTAAGAATACAGGTAAAATAACTGTACTCTTGGCCCAGGTGAATCCAATGTCCCTCAACTGGATCGACATCGCCCCCCTGTCCATTCATCATTTCCTGTTGCTGGAACGCGTGCAGTTAAGCTGGTTTCCCGGCTGGCTGCCCGAAGCCGACCTGGCGGTGGTTCTGCGCGCCCACCCGCATATCGACTGGTTCATGCGCCACAAATGCCCGACCATCGCACCCTGGCTGGAGCGCGTGCTGGATGCACACCCCGCTGCGCCCGGCGCCGACCTGCGCGCCGCCGAGTTGACCCTGCTGCGCTCGATCAACGACCTGCTGGTGTATGCCGTCGATCCCGCCATCTACGAGCGCCTGCCCTTCACGGCCTGGGACGACCGCGAGCTGACCACCCTGGTCGATTTCAAGGGTAAAACCGTGCTGGATATCGGCGCCGGGCCGGGCCGCCTGACCTTTGCCGTGGCCGGTTTGGCCAAAACGGTTTTTGCCGTCGAGCCGGTGGACAACCTGCGCCGCTTCATCCGTGAAAAAGCCGCCACGCGCGGACTACGCAACATCTTCGCCGTTGACGGCCTGTTGACCGCCATCCCCTTCCCCGATGCCTTCGCCGATATCGTATTGGGCGGGCACGTCTTCGGCGATGTGCCCGCGCAGGAGATCGCCGAGCTGGAGCGCGTCACGCGCCCGGGCGGCACGATTATTTTGATGCCCGGCAACGTCGATGTCGACAACGCCGAACACAGCGCGCTGGTCGCCGCCGGCTACCAGTGGGCCGTGTTCATCGAACCGCCCGCCGATCGTGTGCGCAAATACTGGAAGACTCTGCCTTGACGGATGCCATGAACAAAAACATCCGCCGGCATTTTCGCCGCCGGCGGATTGTTTAAGGTTGACATAACTCATCCAACCGGGCGCACCATCAGGCTGTGCAGCGTCTGCGCCGGGCTGTGGCGGTAAATCAACATCTGCTCCGCTTCCCGCAGTTCATACTCGCCGTCCGACACCTGCACCACACCGCCGTGCGGATAATGCAGCCGCGGCAGGAAGATCTCGGTCGGGGCCGTCACCGCCGGGTCATGGCGGAATTCCAGCTCAAAGGTGCGCGAGCGCAGGTCAAAACTCATGCGCAGCGGCTCGCCGGCGGTGCAGCGCGCGTAGGGGCGCACACAGGCCGGCAGGGCGCGTCCACCCGAATCAATATCCGTCGCGTCGCGCCGTTGATCGCGGCTGAAAATGGACAGGTCTTCACCATTCCACAGGTCGCCGCGGGCATTGCTGTTGTCCGCGGTGTAATTCCACAGCGTGCTGTGCAGCAGGTTCGCGTCCAGAGCCGAATAGCTGGCGTCCAGCGCCTGCACCTGCCGGGCAAAATCGCCGGTCTGATACGCCTGCCGGTTGCCCATGTCAAACGGGATGCCAAACTCGCCGATCAACACCGGCGCGTCGCCGATGTTGTCCCAGCAGTTCTGGCGTATCTGGCGCAGCTGACGGGCAAACATCTGGCGGATGTTGCGTATGCCCAGCACCGGCCGGCGGGTTTGAATGTCAATATTGAAGGCGCTGGAGAAATTTTTGAAATACAGCGTCACATTGTCGTACCAGTGCGGTGCGCAAACAATGTTCGCGGCATCCTGCGGCCCCCACTTCGGCGGCGGTGATTCCACCGTCCACTCGGCAAAAATCAGCGCCTGCGGATCCATGGCGCGCACGCTTTGCGCAAAGCGGTTGATGAACGGGCGCATGTAATCGCGGTTAAAGTCCACCGCCCGGCCGTTCACCTCGCTGAAATACGCCGGGCGCAGCAGGGTGGGCTGTCCGTCCGCGCCAACGTCCCATACGCCGTGTTCGCGCCAGATGCAGCCGCGCCCGCTCTGCCAGGCGCGTTCGCCGAGCGGGTTCAACACATTGTTGGCCACCACGCGCGCGCCGGTAAAGCCCATCGTGTACACGTTCACGCGCTGCGGCAGACCCTCCCCCAGCGCCATCGCCTGCAGCGGCGTGGGGCTTTCACCGGCCTGCAGCAGCCCGGCCGGGCGCGCCAGATCACGCCATCCGATCCAGCCTTCCGACGGTTCGTTGAGCGAATCATAACCCACCACGTTGGGCAGGCCTTTCAGGCGCTCCACCACCCGGCAGACCGATGCGATGTAGTGGCGCTGCAGGTACTCCTGAACCGGCTCGCCGTCGATGAGCACATGAGGGGCAAAATCGTTCCCGGCAAAAAACAGGGTGAACATGGTGGCGCACGCCAGTTTGGTGTAATTGGTCGACCAGATCATGCGCGGGAACGGATCGCCATACCAGCCGTGCACCATGGCGGCGCCCGTGGCGAGGAAATTCTGTGGCTCAAAACCCACCGCTTCCAGCGTCCAGCCCGGCGCGCCGTCGCCACCTGTCATCCGGCTCCACACGTCCTGGTGCGGATCGATGAACAGCAGGATGCCGTATTCGCCGGCTTTGCGCGCCAGCGCGGCAACGTAATCCAAATAGTCCTCGTCATACTGCCCCGGCCCGGTGTGTTCAATCGCTTCCCAGGTAATCAAAAAGCGCACAAAGGTCAGACCCCACTGCTTGAGTCGCCGGAAGTGCTCATCGGCTTCGTCCAGCGGAAACGGCCGCCCGACAAATGTCAGCGCGCGGTGATCGTCCAGCGTCGAACGCAGGTGGCTGGCGCCGTCCGGCTGATAGGGCACCTTGCTGCTGCCGCCCAGGTTCACGCCGCGCAGCAGCAGCGTGCGGCCGTGTTCGTCTTTAATCCAGCGTCCATCCAGATGCATCATGGCAGGCTCCTCCGGTTGGGTCAGCGGTCTCGATGGCTGTCTTAATCCTACAACAGATTCCCTTTTCCATCACGTCCGCGCCGTCCTCAAGCCGGCGGCAGGTCGGGTTCCAGCGGCTTGCGCTGATCTTCAATCTGGACAATGGCCGGGGTGGCAAAAGCGATGATCGTCACCAGGATGCACAGCCCGCCGCCGATCCAGTACCACACGCGCAGTCCCAGTCCGTCGGCCAGCGGCCCGGCCACCATCAGGCTGAGCGGCATCATGGCTGTGGCCCCGGCGTTGATCAGCGAGAAGACCCGCCCCTGCATCTCTGGCTCAATGCTGCCCTGGAAAATGGCGGTCAGCGGCCCGTTGGCAAAGACCTGAGTGACGCCCAAAATGAACATACCCACCAGCATGAGCGGAAACATGGAGGAGGGCGCCACGCCGATCAGAATCACGCCGGCGCTGATGCCCAGAACGCCCATCAACGAGGTGTGAATGCGGCGCTTGAAACCGCCCCAGGCGCCCAACCCCACCCCACCGATGATCATGCCCACGCCGAAGATCGTTTCCGTCCAGCCCAGTTCCACCACGCCCTTGCCGAAAACTTTGGTGACCACCAACGGGGTGAGCGAGCTGGCCGGTACCAGCAGGAAGTTGAGCAGCATGGCCATTAGAATGAGCGCGAACAGTCCGGGCCAACGCACCACATAGCGGAAGCCCGCGCGCAAATCCTGAAAATAGGTGGTGCGCGCCGGGCCGCCATCGGCCGCGGGCGCGCGCGTCGGTTGGGGAATGGAGACAAACAGCAGCGGCAGAATGGCCAGCAGCGCTGTGATGACATCAATGGCCAGTACGCCCTGCATGGGCAGCAGACCGAGCAGCAAGGCCCCCAGCGGCGGTGCAAACACGCTCAGCAAGCCCTGCAGGGTCTGGTTCAACCCGGCCAGGCGCGCCAGTTGTTCTTTGGGCACCATCAGCGTGGTCGAGGCGGTCATTGCCGGGCCGTGGAACGCCCCGCCCAGCGAACGGATCAACAGAATGGCATAAACATGCCACACTTCCACGCGCTGCGTGGCGAACAGGTAGATCAGCACCAGCGTGGCCAGGGCGATCCCGCCATCCGCAAAGATCATCAGCAGGCGGCGGTTCCAGCGGTCCACCAGCGCGCCGGCAAAAGGCCCGAGCAAGATTTGCGGCAGCAGCGCCACCAGCGAAGCGGTCGCCAGTACGGTGGCCGAGCCGGTCTGGCTGGTCATCCACCATACCAGGGCAAATTGCACCAGGGCAGAGCCGAGCAGCGAAAAGGCCTGTCCAGTCCAGATGGTAAAAAATTTCGCTTTCCAGCGCGGTTGGGCGGTGGGGTCGGTAGTGAGCATGGAATTTGCCATTGGAGTATTTCCTGGGAGCGTCCGGTTAACGAATGCGGTCCGCCAGAGCGGCCTTGACCGCCTCGCTGGCCTGGAATATGCCGCGCACCTGAATGGACTCAATCACCTCGCACGCCAGTTCGGGGGTGATGTCGTTGTTCAGGCGCAGCAGCCCGATGACGGTCATCTTCACCCGCGTCCCGGCCGCGCGGTATGGCTCCAGGTCGGAGCGGTCGTAAATCAGCGCGCCGATCAGGTAAGCATGGCGTGTGACGTTCTGCTGGATCTCGAGGGTGTGCTTGT
The DNA here is from genome assembly GCA_034428975.1 of Anaerolineaceae bacterium. GTDB lineage: Bacteria > Chloroflexota > Anaerolineae > Anaerolineales > Anaerolineaceae > DAOUGY01. Next base: position 4,668 of record DAOUGY010000294.1, read on the forward strand.
CCAACTGGTTGCGAATGGCCGTGCGGATGAAGTCCGCCCGATTGGAATACAACGATTCCTGCACCAGAAGGTCAATTTTGCCCAGGTCCACGGCCGACATATTAATGGTGATTTTTTCGGTATCTGCCACGTTCTCTCCTTTATTCAATCCACATACCATCCATATGGATGGTATATGGATGATTATATCGAAATGCGTGGCAAATACAAGCCCCCACTTTTCCGCATGGCCAACAAAAACGGGGCGGATGGATCATCCGCCCCGCGTCCCTTCAAATCGGTGAATCGGTCAGGACCAGGTCTCCAGCGTCTTGACGATCGCCGCCAGGAAAGCGTCCGCGCCGGAGCCGTCCAGAATGCGATGGTCAAAGGTGAAGGACAGGTAGACCATGGGGCGCACGGCGATGGCGTCGCCGGGCAGCACCACCACGCGCTTTTGGATGGCCCCAACGCCCAGGATGCCGCACTGCGGCTGGTTGATCACTGGCGTGGCGAAGAGCGAGCCGCCCGTACCATGATTGGTGATGGTGAACGTGCCCCCCTTCACCTCGTCGGGTTGCAGGCGGTGCGCCCGCGCCCGCGCGGCCAGGTCATTCACGGCGCGCGCCGTGCCCAGCAGCGATAACCCGTCGGCGCCCTTGATCACCGGCACAATCAGGCCCTCCTCGCCCAGCGAGGTCGCCATGCCGATGTTGACCGGCGCGTGCAGCACAATGCCCTCGACGCTCCACGAGGAGTTGGCCTGGGGGTGGGCCTTGAGCGCGGCAGCCACGGCCGCCACGAAATAGGCTGTGTAAGTCAGATTGACTCCGTCGCGTGCGAACAGGGCTTTATTGGCCTCACGGTGGGCCGCCACGGGCGACATGTCGGCTTCCATCACGGTGGTGACGTGCGGCGAGGTGTGTTTGCTCATCACCATGTGCTCGGCAATGGCGCGGCGCACATTGCTAAGCGGCACCACCCTGTCGCCGGGCTGCGGTGCCG
>DAOUGY010000295.1:0-1837 GCA_034428975.1 Anaerolineaceae bacterium
ATACACCAGGGCGTCGATAGGACGGACCGTCGCGCTGATCCGACGCTCGGGGCGCACTTATTCGTCGGGCAGCAGCGCCGCGGCGGTTTGTTTGTGCAACGCGAGCATGCGCTCAACCAAGTCGATGACGGATTGCGGCGAGGAACTGGCGGTATTGTCGGTCATTATGTTTTTCCCATCCGATAAGTATAGGAGCCCAGTCAATAATGTGTCAGGCGAAGTTAGGAAATAATATCCGGCGCGGCGGGATTTTCGTTTTTATGCGGCGAATTAATTCCTCTCCAAAATCAGTTTTATCGATTTTGGGGAGGATGGGAGGGGTGGTTTTGCGTGGTCTATACTCGAATGCACCAATGCAAAGAATGGTCCGCTAAGGCCGCCAAGAACACAAAGCCCGCAAAGAAAACCAATTTTTTGTAGGGGTGACAAGAACGTACCGGAGGACAGGCGGTGTGTCCCATGCGGAACCCACTCTTCCCCCTGTTTGTCATGCTGCGCTCAGCGATTGCGGAGAATCGTCCCGATGGGTTTACGGGAGCATCCCGCCGAGATCCTTCGGCCTGCCGGCCTCAGGATGACAGGCACCTACCGGTCTCAGGATGACAGGCGTTTTTTGGAATGCTCAGGCAGACAAGCGGCGGGTTCAATACTTAAACTCTCTTCTTCCATCCACCGCGCAGATTGCCGCGCCGTTGCGCGGCTCGCAATGACGATCAAAAATCAATCCCGGTGTTGGTTACTCCTCCGCGGGCAATCCGATTTACACTACTTCCACTTCAACCACCGCACCGACGCCTGCGCCTAACTGCTGGGCTGCGCTGCCGTTGACCACGCATAAACTCAACGACCCGGAACTGTCGAACATGGCGATCAGCTCACCGGGCTGCCGGCTGCCAAAGGTACCGGAAACTCCGTGAATCAACATCTCCGCGCACCTCACGACCTGGATGGGCGCACCTTTCAAATCTTCCTCAGTTATATTGGTGATCAGGTTACCGAACCCATCCATTAAAATCACCTGCCCAACCACCTTATTGGCTATGCGCATGGGACGGGGAAGCTCCAGGGTCACCGGGTTGGTCAGCGGCTCGCCGAATTCTGCCAGCGGCACTCCGTTGGCCAGATATGCGGCTGCCGGGGCAAATACATCCCGCCCGTGAAAGCTGCGGCTGACGACCGACAATCGATATGCCGGATTGTCCAGACTCACCGCCTGATACGGTTCGCCGCCGGTTAGGGGGATGGTGAACAGCCCGTTGTCCGGCCCGACAAAGGTGTGCTGCCCCACGCGCAACACCATGCCGCGCCGCGCCGTGCCCACACCTGGATCCACCACCGCAACATGGATAGTCCCGGCCGGAAAATAGCGGTATGCCCGGCCCAACACCAGCGCCCCGTGCAGTACATTCTGCGGCGCTATGGCATGGCTGATATCCGCAATGTGCACCTGGGGGGCTATCGACAAGATCACGCCCTTCATCACCCCGACGAATTCGTCAGACAAGCCAAAATCCGTCAAAAGTGTAATGACTGTCGCCATGCGCAAATTATACAGCCATCCCAGACCGGATCCGTAACATCATTTCCTGATCCCGCTTCACCCTGGAGCCGGACCCTTTCACCGGAGGTGGCCATCCACTACGATCACCCGAAACCTGGTTTATCCACATTTCCGGGTTAAAATAAAGGAGCCACCGATGGGATTCGGACCCATGACCTGGCGTTTACGAAACGTCTGCTCTACCAGCTGAGCTACGGTGGCTTGCGCGGCTGATTATACAGTACGCCTGCATAAACGACAAGGAACTTCGCCCGCCGGCCAACTTCGCCATGAACA
>DAOUGY010000296.1:0-10501 GCA_034428975.1 Anaerolineaceae bacterium
GACAATAGCTGCGGTGAAATCGCCAACCGGCAATTGACCCTGAGCTACGGCTCCAACGGTACGCAGACGGTGAACGACACTGTGCTCAACTGGCGCAATGTTGCGCCGTGCGGCAACTGAAACCGGCGCGCCGGAGGATGATCCAGGGCGGGGGAAACCCCGCCCTTTTTTCTCGTGTGGTCCTCCCCGGCAACGCGAATTGGGTCTATAATCGATATTCCCGACGTGAGCGCCCCCCCAACCATTCCGCCCGGTCGGGTTGACCATGACAAATCGATTTACGACGCTAAAACAAAACCATGCCGTCCGCCGCCTGCTGATGCTGGCGGTGATTTATGCCGTGCAGAGCCTGTACCTGCCCACCAACCATCTGTTGAGCGGTGGGGTGGCTCCGGCGCTGCCGCTGGACGCCCTCATTCCGCTGTGGCCGATCTGGACGCCGGTGTACCTGTTCTGGATCCCGTTCTGGGTTCTGGCGGTGGCCTTTTCTGCCTGGAAGATGGACGACCGCCTGTTTAAAGCCTTGTTCATCAGCCTGATGGCGGCCATTGTGACCGCCTTGCTGACGTTTGTCAGCTTCCCGACGTATGTGGTGCGCCCGGACGTGACCGGCAGTGGTTGGGCGGTGGAAATGCTGCGCGGACTGTACCGCACGGACGGCATCTACAACGCGCTGCCCAGCGGACACATGTACATTATCACCCTGATTGCGCTCTATTGGACGCGCTGGAACCGGCGCACGCAGCCGTTGATGATTGCGCTGGTGACGCTGATCGGGCTGTCTACGCTATTCACCAAGCAGCACTATGTGTTGGACCTGGTCGCCGGATCGCTGCTGGCGTATGCCGCCTACCGTCTGGGGGTGTGGTGGGTGTATGAGCGCCGCGCGGCGCAAGACACGCCAATCGGTTGACAGCCGTTCGGGGATGCGGTATCCTTAGTCCGCGCCTGGACGGGACCGGCGCGGCAGAATCCCCCGAACCCCGTCAGGTCCGAGAGGAAGCAGCGGTAAGGAGGTCATTCTGGGTGCCGCCGGCAAACCTGTCCAGGCGCATTTTAATCTTCAGGATGTGACCTGCCGCATGCAAACCCCACCGATTTGCAATTACGAAGGCTCCGACTACCAGACCTCGTTCTGGGAGCAAGGGGGCCGCGCCTACGAAGACGGCGCCGAAGCCGTGGCGCTGCGCCGCATGCTGCCCGCCGGCGGAAAATGGATGCTGGAACTGGGCGCCGGTGCCGGACGCAATACCCCGCGTTACCACAATTACGAACACATCGTGCTGGTTGATTACTCGCGCACGCAGTTGGAGCAGGCCCGCCAACGCCTGGGCGACAGTGACCGCTACCGCTACGTGGCGGCGGACATCTACCGCCTGCCGTTTGCAGGCGGGCTGTTTGACGGCGCCACCATGATCCGCACCCTGCACCACATGGCCGATGCGCGCCGCGCGCTGGACGGCGTGCGCCGCGTGCTGCAGCAGGACGCCACCTTTATCCTTGAATATGCCAACAAAAAGAACCTGAAGGCCATTTTGCGCTATGCGCTGCGCCGGCAGGAGTGGAGCCCGTTTTCGCCGGAGCCGGTGGAGTTTGCCGCGCTGAATTTTGATTTTCATCCCGCCACGGTGCGCACCTGGCTGCAACTGGCCGGTTTCAGCGTTGAGCGCCAGTTGACCGTCTCGCACTTCCGCACAGGCCTGTTCAAGCGCATTGTGCCTACGCGCGTGCTGGTATGGATGGACTCGCTGGCCTCGTTGACCGGCGACCTGTGGCAGCTCAGCCCGAGCGTGTTTGCGCGCTGCCGGGCGGTGGGCGCCACACCGCCCGCCCCGCAAGGCACGTTCTTTGCCTGCCCGGCCTGCGGCGCCGCGCTGGAAGACACCCCCCCGCTGATCACCTGTACCTGCGGCGCGCAATTCGGCGTGCAGGATGGCATTTACGACTTTCGTCTGCCGGAAACCGCTTGATGGATATTCTCGCCAACCTGAACCCGCGGCAGAACCAGGCCGTGACGGCGGGCGCCGGCCCGGTGCTGGTGCTGGCCGGCCCCGGATCTGGCAAGACGCGTGTGCTCACCCAGCGCATTGCCTATCTGATCCAGGGGCTGAACGTGCAGCCGTACCAGATTCTGGCGGTGACCTTCACCAACAAGGCGGCGCGCGAGATGCAGCAGCGCGTGGAGACGCTGGTGCCCGAATCGGCCGGCGCGCTGCGCGATCTGTGGCTGGGCACGTTCCACGCCATGTGCGCGCGCCTGTTGCGGCGCGAGGCCAAATATCTGCCGTTTAACGCCAATTTTGTCATCATGGATTCGGACGACCAGGAAACGCTGGTCAAGCGCGCCATCCGCGAGTTGAAGCTGGACGAAAAGCTGTACCGCCCGGCGGGCGTGCACGCCTCCATTTCGGCCGCCAAGAACGATCTGATCTGGCCGGACAAATTCATCCCGCGTAATTATCGCGACGAAGTGGTGGGGCGCGTTTACCAGCGCTATCAGGCTATGCTGCAATCCAACAATGCCGTGGATTTTGACGATCTGCTGCTGTGGGGCGTGCGGCTCTTAAATGAAAACCCCGACGTGCGGGAGAAATACGCCCGCCGATTTGAGCATGTGCTGGTGGATGAGTTTCAGGACACCAACATGGCGCAGTATGAGCTGATCCGGCAGCTTTCGAGCTACCATCACAACCTGTTCGTGGTGGGCGACGAGGATCAGAGCATTTATCGCTGGCGCGGCGCGGATTATCGCAACGTGCAGCGCTTTGAGACCGATTTTCGCGGCTGCCAGAAGATCTTGCTGGAGCAAAATTATCGCTCGACCCAGACCGTGCTGGATGCGGCGCGCGCTGTGATCGACCGCAACCGCAATCGTACGCCCAAGAAGCTCTATTCGGACCGCGGCAAGGGCGAGCGCATCACGCTGTATGAGGCCTCGGACGACCGCGAGGAAGCGCTCTTTGTGGTGGATACCATTCAGCGCGCGGTGAAGGAACGGCGCGCGCGCGGCAAGGATTTTGCGGTGATGTACCGCACCAACGCCCAGTCGCGTATTCTGGAAGAGGCGTTCCTGCGCGCCGGGCTGCCTCACCACCTGGTGGGGGCGCTGCGCTTCTACGGGCGGCGTGAAGTGAAGGACATGATCGCGTACATGCGCCTGCTGCAGAATCCCGACGATGAAATCAGCCTGCAGCGCGCCATCGGCACGCCGCCGCGCGGCATCGGCGAAAAGACGCTGGCCAACTTGCAGCAAATTGCCGAAGCGCGCGGATCGACCGCCGGGCGCGTGCTGCTGGACCTGGGTATGAAGGGGCGCGAATCGCCTTTCTGGGGCGAGTTCAAGGGGCGCGGCCCTGGTCCGTTGGCGGATTTTGGCGGCATGCTGGCATCCTGGACGGGCTTGCTGCGCGGCGCGCCGCTGCCGGCGGTGTTCGACCGCATTCTGGAAGACATCGGGTACAAGAGCTACCTGCAGGACAATCAGCGCGACGACGCCGAATGGGAAGACCGCTGGGACAACGTGATGGAGCTTCGCCGCCTGGCGTTTGAGTATCAGGAGCGCGGCATCACCGATTTTTTGGAGACGGTGGCGCTGGTGTCGGATCAGGATACCATTGCCGAGCAGGACGATTCGACCACGCTGCTGACGCTGCACGCAGCCAAGGGGCTGGAGTTCACCCAGGTGTTCATTGTCGGGCTGGACGAAGGCTTGCTGCCGCACAGCCGTTCGCGTGATGACCCGGAGGAGATGGCCGAGGAGCGCCGTTTGTTTTATGTAGGCCTGACGCGTGCCAAGGATCGCCTGTTTCTGGTGCGCGCCGACCGGCGCAGTTCGTACGGATCGTACGAAGACAGCATCCCCTCGCGTTTTTTGGAGGATATCCCCGACAATCTGTTGAGCAGCGCGGGCAGCCGGCGGGCGTCGTGGGGTCGATCGGTTTCGGGGCGGCAGAGCAGCAGCGCCACGTGGGGCACCGCCTGGGATGGTCCGACGCGCCGCGCGGTCAGCCCGGAGCCGGCAGCGAAACCGGCGCCGGTGGTGAAGCAGCAATTCCGCACGGGCATGCATGTGCGGCACGCCTCGTGGGGCGAGGGGTTGGTGATGGACAGCCGGATTCAGGATGACGATGAGACGGTGGATGTGATGTTTGAGAGCGTGGGCTTCAAGCGGGTGATTGCCTCGCTGGCGAAGCTGGAGATTGTGTAGGCGCGAGCCGTCGGAAGAACGATTGGAGATGGAGCGGATCACCCGTTCCATCTTTTTTTATCCGGGGGTGGGATAACGAAGGTTTACCGCGGAGGCGCAGAGGCGCAGAGAAGAGGGTGCGATAGGATGTGGATCCGTGGAACACATTCTCCGACTTTCTGGGGCCAAGATTCTGTGAAAACGGTCACGATTTTGACATTCGTTTTAAAGCGGGTAGAATGACCTCGTACAAGGAGGAGCAAATGGGCAGGGAACAGGAATTGATTCGAGCAGTACAGGAAGGCCGGCGCGATGTGGTGGAAAACTTGCTGGCCGAATCGCCGGAATGGGTGAACGTCCGGGATGCACAGGGTGTTTCGGTTGTGATGCTGGCCCTGTATTATCGCGAGCCGGAGATTGCCCGGCTGTTGGTGGAGCGCGGGGCCGCGGTTGGAATCTTTGAAGCGGCGGCGATGGGGGATTTGCCTGCTGCGCGTAGATGGATCGAGGCCGATGCGGGGCAAGTCAATGCGTTCAGCCCGGATGGGTTTCAACCGTTGGGGCTGGCCTGTTTTTTTGGCCATGACAGGTTGGCCGCCTATCTGGTGGAGCAGGGCGCAGAGGTGAACACGCCTTCGCGTAATCCGATGAAGGTGATGCCGCTGCACAGCGCCGCGGCGGCCGGCGATTTGGAGATAGTGCGGCTGCTGTTGGACCACGGCGCGGATGTTCATGCCCGCCAGGCCGATGACTTCACTGCGCTGCATGCCGCGGGGCAAAACGGACATGTCGAGATGATCCGTTTGCTGCTGGAGCATGGGGCGGCTGCCGATGCGCAAACCCGCGGCGGGCAAACGGCGCTTTCGCTGGCGTTGCAGCACGGGCGTGAGGCGGCGGCCGGGCTGTTGCGCGGCGGGCGGTAATCTTCAGGCCGATTTACTCCTGTTGTTTTCACCCTGGAGGCGCGGGGAAGAGGGTGCGATAGGATGTGGATCCGTGGAAGACCTTCTTCCGCCGCCGGGGACGGCGCCTGGATCGGAGAGGGTTCACCGCAAAGACGCCGAAAAGACGATTGGGGGCGGGAGGTTTTTGCGGGTATAATTGCGCCGATTTTTCTTCCGAAACTCCGCAGCCTGCCGGACGACAGCCAGGGCCTGCCGATGCTATAATTAGACTGATCTGACCCCGGCCGTTTTGCCGGGATCCCCACTTTTCAGGGAGCGCATGTCGTTCGCACACCTGCACGTCCACACCGAATATTCGCTGCTTGACGGTTTCAGCAACATCGGCAAGCTGGTGAAGCGCGTTAAAGAACTGGGCATGCCGGCCGTGGCCATCACCGATCACGGCACGATGTACGGCGTGATCGAGTTCTTCAACGCCGCCACCGAGGCCGGCATCAAGCCGATCATCGGGTTGGAAGCCTACCTGGCGCCGCGCACGATGCAGGACCGCGATTCGAAGCTGGACAAACACTCCAATCACATGCTGCTGCTGGCCGAAAATGAAACCGGCTATAAGAATTTGCTGCAAATTGCCAGCGCATCGCAGTTGCAGGGTTTTTACTACCATCCGCGCATCGACCATGATTTCTTGCGGGCGCACAGCGAAGGGCTGATCGCCACCAGCGGCTGCATGGCGGCCGAAATTCCGCGCCTGATCATCGACAGGGGCGTGGATGCCGCGCGCGAAAAGCTGGACTGGTATTACGAGACCTTTGGGGCGGACAATTTCTTCCTCGAATTGCAACAGCACGACATCCCCGAACTGGAGACGATCAACCGCGCGCTGCTCGACCTGGGCAAGCGCTACAACGCGCGCTTTGTGGCCACCAACGATGCGCATTACATCAACCGCGAGGATGCGCGCTATCAGGACGTGATGCTGGCCATTCAGACCGGCGCGCTGCTCACCGACCCATCGCGCTTCCGCATGAGCGGCGACAGCTACTACATTCGCACGCCGCAGGAAATGGCCGCGTTGTTCGGCGCGGTGCCGGGCGCGCTGGACAATACCCTGCTGATCGCCGAGCGCTGCAACCTGGATCTCAAACGCAAGGGCTACCACCTGCCGCTGTTTGAAGTGCCCGAAGGCTATACCGCCGAGACGTACCTGCGCCAATTGTGCGAAGAGGGCCTGCAGCGCCGCTACGGCGAGCGGGTGAGCGAGCCGGCGGTGCGCGAACGCCTGGAGTATGAGCTGCGGGTGATCCATGAAATGGGATTCGACGCCTACTTCCTGATCGTGTGGGATTTGTGCCGTCACGCCCGCGAAGAGGGCATCTGGTACAACGCGCGCGGTTCGGCGGCCGGTTCGCTGGTGGCTTATACGCTGGATATCACCCTGGTGGAGCCGATCCACCACGGCCTGATTTTTGAACGCTTCCTCAATCCGGGGCGTATTTCCATGCCGGATATCGACCTGGACTTCCAGGACGACCGCCGCGCAGACGTGATGGTGTACTGCGCGCAGCGTTACGGCGAGGACAAGGTGGCGCAGATCATCACCTTCGGCACGCTGGGCGCGCGCGGCGCGATCCGCGACGTGGGCCGGGTGAAGGACATCCCGCTCAGCGAGGTGGACCGCGTCACCAAGCTCATCCCGCAGGTGCAGAGCAAGGCCACCCACATCAGCGATGTGCTCGAAGAAGTGGCCGAGTTCAAGGCGATCTACAACGAAACCGAGTACATGCGCGACCTGATCGACACGGCCAGCCACATGGAAGGCGTGGTGCGCAACGCCGGCACGCACGCCGCGGGCGTGATCATCACCGACCGGCCGATCATCGAATACGCGCCGCTGAACCGCCCGACGAGCAACTCGGACGATTCACCGATCAAATCGGTGACGCAATTTGAAATGTCGATCGTCGAGAGCCTCGGCCTGCTCAAAGTGGACTTCCTTGGCCTGGTGACGCTGACGATCATGGCGCGCGCCTGCGAGCTGATCCGGCAGCGCCACGACGTGGACCTGGGCCTGCACAACATCCCGATTGACGACCCCGAAACCTTTGATTTCATCGGCGCGGGGCACACCGCCGGCGTCTTCCAACTGGAAGGCACGGGCATGACGCGCTACATCACACAGATGAAGCCGCGCAATCTGGACAACGTCATCGCCATGGTGGCGCTCTACCGCCCCGGCCCGCTGGAATTCATCCCGCAATATATTCGCCGCATGCACAACGAAGAGCCGGTCAGTTTCCGCCATCCGGCGCTCAAGCCGATCTTCGAAGAGACATACGGCATCCCGATTTATCAGGAACAGATCATGCGCGCCGCGGTGGATCTGGCGGGTTACAGCCTGTCGGACGCGGATGAGCTGCGCAAGGCCATTTCCAAGAAGCAAAAAGAGAAACTGGAGAAGCACAAGGCGCGCTTTGTGAAGGGCGCGGTGGAGCGCGGCATTGAACCGCAGGACGCGGATGCGATCTTTGCCGACTGGGAAGAATTTGCCCGCTACGGCTTCAACAAATCGCACGCTGCGGATTACGGCGTGATTGCCGTGCAAACGGCGTACCTGAAATGCCATTACACAGTGGAGTACATGACGGCGCTGCTTTCGGCTTCCAAAGGCGAAACCGACAAGGTGGCGCTGTATGTGGCCGACTGCCGCGCGATGGGCGTGGACGTGCTGCCGCCGGACATTCAATCGTCGCTGTGGGATTTCTCCATCGAAGACCGCGAAGGGCAAAAATCGGCCATCCGTTTCGGCATGGGCGCGATCAAGAATGTGGGCCAGGGGCCGGTGGAGCTGATTTTGCAGGCGCGCGCCGATGGTCCCTTCCGCGACCTGAATGACTTTGTGCGCCGCGTGGATTTGCGCGCGGTGGGCAAGCGCGCTTTGGAATGCCTGATTCGCGTGGGGGCGATGGATGCCTTTGGCGACCGCCGCGCTCTGTTGGATGCGCTGGACAAGATTGTGGCGGTCAGCACCAGTCATTTCCGCGCGCTGCAATCGGGGCAGATGAGCTTTTTTGGTATGGTGGAGGGCGTGGAAGAGAGCATTGCGCTGCCGTATGTGCCCTCGCTGGATCGCCGCGAATTGCTGGAATGGGAACGCGAGCTGATCGGGCTGTATGTCTCCGACCATCCGCTCACGCCGTACCTGCCGGTACTCACGCAGCGCGTGACACATTTCTCCGGCCAGTTGAGCGAGGCAGGCAACAAAGATAAAGTGATTGTGGCCGGCATGGTCACGCGCTTCCGCCAGCACCAGACCAAAACCGGCAAGACGATGGGTTTTGTGACCCTGGAAGATGTTCAGGGCAACATCGAGCTGGTGCTTTTCCCGCGCTCCTGGGAGCAGTTTGGCAAAATTGTGGCCGTGGACGTGGTCATCAGCGCGGAAGGGCGCGTGGACTCGGAAGGCGGCGACCCCAAAGTGCTGGTGGATCGCATGCGCGTGGAAAGCGTGCAGGATTTGCCGGATTTTGAGGACAGCGCCTACCAGTTCAACGATTTGAGCCTGGAGGCGGAGGATCGGCCGCCGGCCGGTCCGCCCGCAGCGGTGCGTGAAGTGCGCAACGCCTATGAGGAGGACGCCGTCCCGCCGCCGCCGGAATTCCCGGATGACTGGCACTTGATGGAGCGTCCGGCGTCGTTCCACGGCGCGGAAGCGCCGCAAGCGGTGGCGGAACCGCAACCCGAGCCGCAAACCCCAATTGCGCCGCGCGAGAGTGAGCCGGCGGCGCCGATCCCGGTCGCCGCGGAACCCGCGGCCCCAACGATGAAGCCGCTTTCGGCCAGCCTGGCGGGCGGGTATGTGCCCATGCCGTATGTGCCTGTGGCGGCGACCAGGGCGCAGGGTGAAAACGACCCGCCGCGCATGGTCACGGTGATTTTGCGCAGCGGCGACGACCGGATGCGCGATATTCGCCGCTTGAAACGTGTGTACGGCACGCTGCGGGCCTGCCCGGGTAAAGATCGCTTTGCCCTCATGCTGTTTGAAGGTGGGCGCCGCACCGTGCTTGAATTCCCAAATGATTCCACCTGCCTTTCCGAAGACGTCCTGCGCAAGCTGATTGAGCTGGTCGGTGAGGAGAACGTGCGGGTCGATTCGATCAAACTCCAATAAAGCAGGTAATGATTATGCTAGGAACGCGAAAAGATATAGAAACCATTGGCGTGATGACTTCGGGGGGCGACGCGCCAGGCATGAATCCGTGTATCCGCGCGGTGGTGCGCACAGCGTTGGCGCACGGCATTAAAGTGATTGGCATCGAAGAAGGTTACAGCGGCCTGATTCACGGCGCATTTCAACCGTTGGGCGCGCGCGATGTGGGGGGTATTTTGCAGCGCGGCGGCACCATTTTGCAGACGGCGCGCAGCAGCGAATTCCGCGAGCCGCGCGGGCAGCGCGAAGCCATCCGCCAGATGAATAACGAAGGCATCGATGCGCTGGTGGTGTTGGGCGGCGACGGCTCATTGAACGGCGCCATGAAACTGGCCGAGCAGGGCGTGCGCGTGATCGGCGTGCCGGCCAGCATTGACAACGACATCTACGGCACGGATATGTGCATCGGCGTGGATACCGCGCTGAACACCATCGTGGACGCCATCGACAAATTGCGCGACACGGCCTCGTCGCACAGCCGCGCTTTTTTGGTGGAAACCATGGGGCGCATGTCCGGCTATCTGGCGGTGCAGGCCGGCATCATCACCGGCGCGGAGCTGGTGCTCATCCCCGAAGTGGCCACCCCGGTGGAAGAAGTGGCGCACACTGTGGAAGCCGCCTATACGCGCGGCAAGCGCCATGCCATCATCGTGGTGGCCGAAGCGTTCAAACCCTCGGCACTGGAGCTGGGCAAGATGATTGACGCGATGGACATTGGTTTTACCACGCGCGTGACGGTGCTGGGGCATGTGCAACGCGGCGGTAAACCCAGCGCCTACGATCGCTTCCTGGCCTCGCGCTTAGGCGTCAAGGCGGTGGAGTTCCTGCTGGCGGGCATGACCAATGTGATGACCGGCCTGAACGGCCGCGAAATTGAACCGGTTCCGTTGAGCGTGGTGACCAGCAAACAGCGCCAGGTCTCGTCCGAGAACATTCAAATGGCGCGAATACTGGCACAGTAATTCATTTCATTCATGCCCTGCCGGAGTACACTTCTGACAGGGTGGTAAGGGGCGGGGGCGTATGAAAATCTTCCAGGTCGACTCCTTTTCCAACCGGCCGTTTGCGGGAAACCCGGCCGGGGTGTGTTTGTTGGATGCGCCGGTGCCGGACGCGTGGATGCAGGCCGTGGCGCGTGAGATGAACCTTTCGGAGACGGCCTTTGTGCTGCCGGAGAAAGAGGGCTTTCGCCTGCGCTGG
>DAOUGY010000297.1:0-9935 GCA_034428975.1 Anaerolineaceae bacterium
AAGTTCACCACCTATCACATGCGCGTGGCCGCGGTGCTGACGCCCGAACTGGTCAATCAGGGGCGCTTCCGTGAGATGGCGTTGGAAACCAATCGCGGCAACGATTTTCGCATCTTTTACGAGCGCGAAGCCGCCGAGCGCTGGCTGACAAGCGACTGAACACAAACCCCCGCCGGTAGTTCCGGCGGGGGTTTTGCGCATTCGGGAAAATTTTAGCCCAGTTTTTGACCGCAGTTGGGGCAGAACTTGGCGCCGAGTGTATCCGCGCCACACGACGGGCAGTTGGTGACGATCGGCTTGACTTCCATTTTCTCGCCGCAATTCGGGCAGAATTTGGCGCCGTGCGTTTCGGTGCCGCACTTGGGGCAGGTGGAAATGCTGGGCTGCACCATGGCGGTGCCGCAATCCGGGCAGAATTTGGTGCCCACCGGGGCCAGGCGGTTGCAGGATGGGCATTTGGCAGTGGAGACTTCCTGGGCTTTCTTGGCGGCTTCGCTGGCGCGCTCCACCACGTCGCCCAGGCCAAAGGCGGCGGCAAAGCCCTTGATGGCCGCGCCGGCCTGCGAGCCGCGTGCTTCGGCGATCTCGTCCTGGCGCGGGCTGTCTTCGTTGCAGAAGCCCGACTGGGTGTCAAAGTCAGACAGGCAGACGATGCGATCGCAGGTGGGGCACTGGCGGAAGTGGTCCTGCACCTGTTTCCAGGCGGCTTCAATGGCCGCCTGATCCATCTTCATGGAATAGCGCGGATCCTCGCCGACAACGTTGTCGGCCACGGTGCCGCCCACCAGCGGCACTTTGCGCAGCAGGCCGCCCAGGGCCTGGCGTCCCAGGTCGGTGGAAACGGTTTTGGTGATGCTGGGGGTGCTGCGGAATTCGCGCCCGCAGGAATCGCAGTAGAAAATGGCGTACGGTCCGGCGCCGTCGTTGCGGATGTCATAGTTCGGCATGCGGTTAAAGGTGGCCATGGCTTCTCCTCTGTATGAGTGCTTTTGCGGTGGGGATTATGCTGTCAGTGTAGCGAAGGCCGCACAGATTGTCAAGCAAGATAATGAAGAATTAAACAATTTCGCGGAGAAGAGGGGCATCCGCGGATGGCGCGGATAAAACAACCCATACTTCTCCGCGCCTTGGCGGTGCGTTTCTTCCCTGTTTGCGTGCGAAATTCTTGAATCCGGCCGCCGTCAGGTCCGGTCCGGGCGTAGATAGGCCACCGCCGTGCCCTTTTCGTCGCTCATCACCAACCGCATGTGATGCCCCGGCCGGTAATCCGCCACGCGAATCAGCCGCAGGCTGTCGCGCAGCGTGTCTTCCAGGTGGAACCAGTCACCGGCGCGGTTGGGCGTGGAGTAGAAAAAGTCGCGGTTGAAGCCGGCCTGCGGGTCATCCAGATAGATCGCCAGCGGGTAAATCTGCGCCTCCAGCAAATCCTGGAAGAAATGCGTGCCCAGCGACGGTTCGGGCGGCAGGCCGATGCCCTGACCGGCCAACTCCACCAGCGCGCTGGCGTTGTAAATATCGCCGTAATCAATCGGCACGCCCAGGTCGGAATTGGAACTGCCCCAGCGCCCCGGCCCCACGCAAATAAACGTGCGATCATGCAGCGCCGCGTTGAGCGTGCCCACCGCGCGCGCCAGTAAGGCCCGTTCGTTTTGCGTCGGCAGGCGGAAATACCCTTCCGGCGGCACAAACAGCACATACTCAATGCGGTCCACGCGCCCCTGCGGCACCATGAAGTTGGTGCTGAAGATCACGTCGCGCAGCTCCAGGTCGGACGGCAGCGTCACCTGCTCGGTGGCCACAATTTGCGCCTGCGGGCGGCACTGCAAAATCGACAGGCACAGATCGGAGCGCGTGTTTTCGGGTTCCTGCAATTGCAGGGTAAATTCCATATCCACCGGCGCGCGGTAGGCCTCTTCCAAAATGCTCAAGATGCCGCGCATCCGGTCGGCAAACGGTGTGCGGCGCAGCACGCCGTCAAACGTCAGCACCAGTTGGTTCACGTCTTCCACAATGCGGCTGTGCATGGTGGTGTAATAGCCGCCTTCGTCCAACTGCGCCAAAAAGCGCAGCGGCGGGTATTCGGTGTTGATCACATCATGCACCGGCAGGGTCTTGAATTCGTTGTCCTGCAGGTCGAGCACGTCGACGTATTGTTGTGAATAGCGCCGCACCAGACGGGGATCATTGGACGGGCGCAGCGTGGGGTGGCTGAGGGCGATCAGGCGCGGGTAATCGTTGCCCACGCGATCCACGGCGCGCGTGCCCAGACCCCACACCAGGCGCACAAAACCATCCTCACGCCGGATTTGCGGCGCCCAGCGGTATAAATTGCGACTGAAGGCCACCCCGGCAAATTCCGGCATGAAATAGCGCCCAAACGATTCGCCCTGCACGGCCTGAATGAGGATGGCCATGCGCTCATCGTAATCCTGCAGCCCGCGGCTGCGGCGATAGAGCAAAGCATTGGGGTTGAGCGTGGACGCATAAATGCGCTTCACCGCCCGCAGCATGTCCTCCACGTTCTCCATCAGGCCGCGCTGATTGGGCAGAAAGATGCTTTCATACTTGCCGGCAAAGGAGGTGCCGAAGTTGTCTTCCAGCAGGCTGGAGGAGCGCACAATTAGCGGGCGATCGCCCAGGTTGGCCAGCATTTCGGTCAGGCGCTCTACAATGTCCGGCGGGAACTGCCCGCGCTCGAAGTCCTCCTGAATTTTGGAGAAATCGGCGCGCATTTCCTTTTCCGTCTTGTACTTTTGATCGTTCCAGTGGAACAGATCGTTGAGTGACATGAAGGTGTACAGCTCGTCGGCGCCGATGAAATACGATTCGGGCACATTGACGCAGCCGCGCACCGCCTCATCGGCCGAGTTGTGCAGAATGCGCGCCGCCAGCAACATGCCGGCAGCCTTGCCGCCAATGCGGCCGGTGCCGATCTTCCGCACGCGAATATCCGTCAGATCCGAAATGGTGAACCACTCTTTGGCGACGTTGATATAGCGAAGTTGATCGCTGATCATCGAACGGATCAGCACGACTTTGATCTCTTCAAGGCGCGCGGCGTACGGCTCGCGCTCATCCTCGGTCAGGCGCTCGATGGCCGCCGCCTGTTCAAACACCAGGTCCAACGGGGCCAGTTCCACGTTCATGCCGATCAGCGAGCGTTCAAAATCCATGCCGCGCTCGTGCAGCACCTCTTTGACCAGTTGCTCAAACAGCTCGGAGGAGAGTTGCTGGCTGAAGACCTCGTCGGTATGCTGGTCGCGCACGCGATTCAGGCGCATCTCCCACACCTCACCCGGTTCATCAGCGTAAGGGTTGCGCAGCCCTTCGCGCAATTGCGATTCAATCGCCAGGCGGCGCACCTGCTCTTCAAAGGTTTTCGGGCTGATGACTCCGCGCGTGAACAACTCCTTGCGCATGCGCGCGCGGATGCGCCCACTGAGAATCGGGTACTGGCTGAGCGAATAGTAAATGCTCATCAGCCGCGCGCTGAAGGTGTGAGACTGTGGCATACCGGCCTCTTTCGCTTTAAACACGCTCCCCCCTCACCTGTGTGCGTGTGTTGGGGGGAGATGAAAAACCTTGTGGTTCGTTTTTACCCGAGGTGCATGGGCATGATGACATGCACATACTGGTCGTCACCGACCGGGCGGATCACGCCGGGGGTGTTGTTGGCGTTGGTTTCCAACGCCACGTTGGGCGATTTTATCACCTCCAGCACTTCGCGCAGGAAGCGCACGTTGAAGGCGATGCGCAGCGGAATGCCGTCGATGGTGGCATCCACTTTGTTTTCGCTGGCGCCGGTTTCTTCCGATTGGGCGGAAAATTCCACCTGCCCGGGCTGGCCTTCGCGCGGCTGAATGGCCAACTGCACAATGTTGCTGCCGTCGCGGGCAATCACCTCCACCTGGCGGCAGGATTCAAGCATCCCGCCGGTGGCCGCCACAGTGCGCGTCTTGAAGGAGCGCGGCACGATGGCGTTGTAATCGGGAAAATTGCCGTCGATCAATTGCGACACCAACTCGGTATCGCGCGTGCGGAACACGACCTGTCCGCGCGCCGAAGGCACCACCATGCTCACGCTCTGTTCGCCGTCGGTGGCCACCCGCGCCAGCTCGCTCAGGGCGCGCGCCGGAATGATGATCTTGAGGGCTTTTTGAATCGGATTGGAGAGGATGGCTTTGCGCACCGAAATGCGGAAGCCATCGGTGGCCGCCATGGTGATGTCCGTGCCGTTCACCGTCAGGCTGACGCCCTGCAGCACCGGGCGCGCTTCATCGGTCGACGCCGAGAAGACCACCTGTTGAATCATCTGCTTGAAATCGGCCACGTTAAGGTCCACGCCGTCGTTCAGGTCGGGCACAGGCATGGGCGGGAATTCCTGCGCATCGATGCCTTTGATTTCCGTCACCGACTGCGCGCAGGTCACTTTGAGGGTCTGGGTGCGGACGGTCAGATCCAGGGTGACCATGTCGTTGGGGAGGGTGCCCACCAGATCCGAGAAGGTGCGCGCCGGTACGGTCGTCGAGCCTTCTTCGGCGATCTGCGCCGGAATCCAGCAGGTGATACCCAGTTCCAGGTTGGTCGCCGAGAGGCGCAGGCGACCTTCATCCGTTGCCACCAGTATATTGGAAAGCACCGGCAACGTGCTGCGCGGGGCGACCGCGCGAGAAACAACGCTGAGGCCGTGCGCCAGGTTTTGTTTGGTAACGGAAACCTTCATGGAAGCCCTCTTTTTCTGTTTGTAGATTGTCGGTTAAGTGAGTATACAACGACACGCCCAAAAATTCCAGAGCCTTTCCGGGCGGACGCTGTGCAGCGCGGGGGCGATCCAATCCTCAGTTGCGCATGCGCCAGTCTTTGGCGGATTTGTCTTTGTACATGCGCGCGTCGGCATCGCGCAGAATTTGGCTCAGCGCCTCACCGTCCTGACCGGTGGAAACGCCGATCGACAGGCTGAGCGGCAATTTATGCTCGGTGTTGTGGCTTTCCAGCAGCTCACGAAGCCGCTGCACCACCCGCCCGGCGATGCCCTCATCCGCGGTGGGCAGGATGATGGCAAATTCGTCGCCGCCGATGCGCGCCACCACGTCACCGGCGCGCACCGAGGCGCGCAGCACCTGCGCGGCGCGGCGCAGCAAGTCGTCGCCTTCGGCATGGCCCATGCGGTCGTTGACCGTTTTCATGCCGTCCACATCCACCATGATGATCGACACCGGATAACTGCCGTCGTCCTGAATGCGGCTGACGGCCGTCTCAAAATAGGTGCGGTTGAAAATGCCGGTGAGAATATCGTGGCTGCTCAAATAGCGCAGTTCTTCTTCCACCTGGCGGCGCTCGCGCAGCTCCGTTTGGGCTTTCTCATACAATGCGGCATTCTCAATGGCAACGGCGGCCTGGTTGGCGAAGATCTCCAGCGTTTGGATGGTGCCGGGGTTGGGGCGCTTGCCGTTCAACGGGCGGTCGACTGAAAGCACACCGACCACCTCACGGGTGAAGGAATGGATGGGGATGAGCAGTACATCGTCCGGGTGCCAGTCGGTCGCATCCAGCGGGTCGTTTTCGTCGGTCTCCGGCAGGTCATAAAAGACTCCACCGTATTCGGCTTCCCAATCAATGGCGCCCTGTGGAATGAAATAACACCCGCCGATATTGAAGCGCTCGTTCATCAAGCGCGCCAGCTCCTCCCAGGAGAAGGACGCATTTTCCAGCACTTCACGCCCGGGCTCGTCCAGCCCAATGGACGCTTTAATCTCCACCTGACCGGTGATGGGGTTGCGCGTGTTCATCACCACCACTTCAAATTCCAGCGAATAACTGGCGGCGCGCACAATGCCCTGCAGCAAATCGACCAGGCTCAGGTTTACTTTCAACGAATTGCTGGTTTCCAGAATCTGAGCCAGCTGGCGGTTGCGTTGTTCCAGCATTTCCAGCGCCTGGCCCAGTTGATCTTCCGAGTTCTTGGCGCGCGTGATGTTATAGAGCAGCCCGTGCCACTGGCCGTTGCGGTCGTCGCTGTTTTCATATTTCAGCACGGCCTCATCCCGCAGCCAGATGACCTGCCCGTCGCTGGCGATCATGCGGTAATCCATTGAAATGGGTTTACCAGTGGCGTTCGATTCCGCCACCGTCTCCAGCACCCTCGCCCGATCCGCCGGGTGCACATGATCGATCCAAAAGGTGGGTTCGCGCATCCATTTTTCGTGCGCATACCCCAGCAATTGCTCCATTTGCGGGCTGATGTAAACCGTTGTGCTGATGTCATCGCGGCTCGAGATATACACCACCGCGTTAATGTGCTCCACCAGGTGGCGGTATTTCTCCTCCATGCTGCGCAGTTTTTCTTCCGCCAGACGGCGCTCGGTGATGTCGCGATTGGTGCCGATCATGCGCAACGGCGCGCCCTGTGGGTTAAAGGCCACGCACTGCCCGCTGGATTGCACCCACATCCAGTCGCCATTCTTTTTCCGCGCGCGATAGATCAGTTCGTAGCGGTCACTACGATTCTCCAGATACCCATCAAACCCTTGTTGAAAGGCAATTCGACCGGCCTCATTGGTGTTTTGCAGCCACCAGTCATGGGTGAGATTCAACTCGCCGGCTTCGTAGCCCAACTTGCGCAACCAGGTATCATCGATATAAAGCTGCCCGGTGGTGATATCCCAATCCCAAATGCCTTCTTCCGTGCCGCGCAAAGCCAACTGCATGCGCTCTTCACTGATTTGCAATGCTTTCTCGGCATTCGCCCGCGCCAGCGCCCCGATAAAAATATCGCCCACCGAGCGGATCAGGCGCACGTCTTCATCCGACCAGCGCACACCCTTCCGGCGGGAGCTGAATCCCAGGTAGCCAATCAACTGCTGCCCCTGACGCAGTGGAATGGTCAACACCGACTGAAAATTCTGGGCCTGCCAGCTCTCGCGCTCGGCCTGGGCTTCTTCAGGCAGATTATCCAGGTTGTCCACCGAAATCACACTGCCTTCGTGAAGCTGACGAATCACCCAGTGATAATCGGCAAAATGGAAGCTCTGCACCGGCAGAATCCGACCGCCGTCCGATCCGCTGCGCCACTGGTAGCCTTTTTCCACATTTTGGTAATCGGGCGCAAACAGGTTCAAGTAACAGCGGTCCACGCCGGTGAAGCGACCCAGTTCCTGCAGCACCAGGCCAATCTCGCGCTCCCAGTTTTCCGCCCCGGCGTTGACAAAACGACCGGCGACGGTTGCGATCAGTTTTTCGATTTCCACGCGCTCTTTCAGGCGTTCCTGGGCCTGCTTTTGCGCCGAAATATCGTGAATCACCACCAGGATTTGGGCCAATTCGCCTTCCTGGCTGGTAATGGGTGAGAAATACGTTTCCACCGAAAAACTCTCGCCCGAGGCGCGGCGCAATTCCTGGCTTTGCAGGGGGGCTGTTTGGATCTTGCCGGTGATGCCGCGCCGTCCGGTGGCGAGCACTTTATCCACATTGATCCCCAGAATATCGACCTTTTTCCCCAGCACATCCTCGCGCTCAATGCCAAACAACTGACGGACGCTGGCCGTGGCATCGCGAATATGCGCCGTATGAGGGTCCACCATTAAAACCACGTCCGTCAGGTTGTTCAGCATCTTTTTGAGCATTTCATGGTCTTTGAAACGCTCCACCTGGGTAACCGTCAGGCGGTCAATAATGAAAAGGATGACCATGCCGAACAAGAGAGCCGCCCCGGACAGGGAAATCAACAGGTAGCGCTGGCTGCGCTGCCCTTCCTGGAAGAAAGTGCGCGCCTGCACCAGGCGGGCCACAGCCACCACCTCACCCCACGGGTCGCGCAGCAGGCTGTACCCGGCGATCTGATCCTCGTTGAGGCGCTTGACCAGCGGGCGGTCGGGATCGCCGGTATTCAGCACTTCCAGCGCGTCGGCCGGCAGCCCCGCTTGATTTTTGACATACATTTGCACGGGAACGCGGATGGTGGTGGTGAGGGTTTCGATCTGCCGCCGGTCCAGTTCACGCGCCATCAACAGCGCGCCGGCGGGTTTCCCATCCGAATCGCCGGGCAGCACCGGCATCATGGCGTACAGCATCGCCGTGCCGCCCGCCGTCATCGCGCCCTGCTGCTCCAGTCCGCGCAGGGCATATTGCAGGCTGGCGCTGTCGGGTTGGACGGCATCGAGCACCGCCCGGGGGATCTCAACCCGCCGCAGGTTGGACAGGTTCATGCCGTTGGCGTACAACACCTGTCCGTCGCGATCCACCAACACCACATAATTGACGTTCAGGTTGGGCATCATCGAATCGATCAGGTCGTTTTCCACCATCGACCGATCACCCGTCTGAGCAAAGTCGTAGAGTTCGTCCCAATACGCGTAATCACGCACCGAGCGGGCCATGCCGTCCAATTGTCCCTGCAGAGCTTGCGTCAGGCGGTCGGCGTTGGTAGTGATCAGCTCGGTTTCCATATCCTGGTAGCGTTCCAGGACGAGGGTGGACGTGGTGAGATACAGCACGACGACAAACATCGCCAGTGCCAGCATCACCAGCCCTGCTATACGCAAACGCGCTCGAGTCACTAAGTTTCCTGCCAAACGATTTGGAATCATTCTATCGAATCCAATCCCGTGATACAACGCTCGCAGGCTTACAAAAAATTAATATGACTTAACAAAAATGCAAAAACACTGTCGTCGATGCAATTCATTTCAGGCCCCCTGATGATCCATCCTTAACGCACACAGAGATCATCCTATGTCACCTTAAATCATACTATAATTGGTGGAAATGAGGTGTTAATTATGGTGCGAATTTTCAAACTTGCCGCGCTCACCGCGCTGGTTTTTACGCTGACCGCCTGCTCATCCTACGTCACCGCGCCGGAAGTGACCGCCAGCGCCGTGGGGCCTGCCTCACCGACCCACACCCCCGTTGCAGCCCACCCCGGCGGCGAAGCGACGCCGGCCCCCACCGGAAACCCCCTCCTGTTTCAGGACGATTTTTCCGCGCCGGGCGGCGCCTGGCTGAACGGCGAGCAGGACGGTCTGGCAGGCGCTTTCATCGACGGCGCGTATGAACTGCGCACCACCCGCGACAGCGTGCTGGCGGCAACCAGCGCCGGGCCGTCCTTCGGCGATGTGCGCGTGGAGGTGGACGCCACCCTGCTGGGCAACATCCCCGCGCTGCAAGCCTTTGGCCCGGTCTGCCGCATGCAAGACTCGGGCAATTACTACCGATTTATGATCGGCGCGGACGGTTATTACGGTATTTATAAAATCGTCAACGGCGAACGCGTCATCCTGTCCGACCGCAACCAGCAGCCGGGCAGCGTGCGCAGCGGCGCCGGGCAGCTCAACCACATTGCCGCCGACTGCTCCGGCAGCCTGCTGACCCTGACCGTCAACGACGAAGTGCTGCTGCAGGTAACGGATTCCGCCTTTGCGGAAGGGCAGATCGGCCTGGCGGTCAGCGCCGCCGAACCCGGCCTGACCGTGCGCTTTGACAATTTCAGCGCCCGCCCGGTGGAGCAGAACACGCCGCGGGAAGGCACGCCCGCCGCCGCGCCGCCCACCGGCGAGACGATTTTCAGCGACGATTTTTCCACGCCGCGCCGCACCGAAACCAAGGACAGCGTCACCTTCCGCACCGTGGACCGCACCTTCCAGATTCTGATCGAACGCGCCAACTGGGAAGGTTGGAAGGTGCTCGGTTCGCCGGTGGAAGACGCCGTGATTGAAGCGGGCATGGCCTGGCCGGCCGGCGGCCCCGACCGCTATGGCGGACTGGTGTGCCGGCTGCAGAATGACCAGAACTTTTACGAGCTGTTGATTGGAATAGACGGCTACGCCGGAATTGTGCGCGTGCAGGATGGGGCCTACACCTATCTGGCGCAGTCGCAGGGGCAGGCCGCCGCCCTGTTGACCACCGGGGACGCCGTCAACCAACTGCGCGCCGAGTGC
>DAOUGY010000298.1:0-1680 GCA_034428975.1 Anaerolineaceae bacterium
CAACACTGCCGTTTATATTGCCAACCGTGGTTGTGGCAGCTGCGTTCAACACCCTGATTGGCCCGCGCGGCTGGATCAACCTTGGACTGATGAGCCTGTTCAATTCGTCCACGCCGCCGCTGCACATGCTCAATTCACTGCCGGCGATCATCCTGGCACATGTGCTTTACAACAATACGATTGTCATTCGGGTGGTGGGCAGCGCCTGGAGCCAGCTTGATCCCCGCCTGGAACATGCCAGCCGGGTGCTTGGCGCTACGCCCCTACAAACCCTGCGCCAGGTCACCCTTCCGCTCCTCCGTCCGGCGATTTTCGCCGCCGCGCTGCTGGTGTTCATGTTCGATTTCACCAGCTTCGGAGTGATTCTGCTGCTGGGCGGGCCGCAGTTTGCCACCCTGGAGGTGGAGATTTACATCCAGGCTTTGAATATGCTCAATCTCCCGCTAGCCGGGCTGCTTTCCGCGGTTCAACTGCTGTGTACTCTTGTCTTGACCGCCGCCTATTCACGGGTCTCGCAGCATTTGAATGTTCCACTCGCGCCGCGCCTGCAAAATGAGCAGGCAAGCCGATTGTGCACCTGGCGCCAAAAAGTACTGGTCGGTGCGACCCTGACCATTCTGGCAGGTCTTTTGATCCTTCCGCTGGCAGCGCTCGGAGCACGTTCTGTGGTTCGCCTGGAAGCTGACCGCGGTGAACGCGGCACGGTTCAGACCGGATTGACGCTGGATTATTACCGCGAACTGTTCATCAACCGGCGCCAATCCTTCTTTTACGTTCCGCCCATCGAAGCTGCGCGTAATTCACTTGCATATGCCGTCACCACCGTGGTGATTTCACTTACACTGGGATTTTTAGCTTCTAGCGCACTGGCACGGCGCTCGCGCATCAATCGGGTACTGGACCCGCTCCTGATGCTGCCGTTAGGCACTTCGGCTGTCACCCTCGGGCTGGGGTTCATCGTGGTATTCAACCGCCCACCGTTTGATCCCGGGTCTTTTCCCCTGTTGATACCAATGGCACATTCGCTGGTGGCGCTGCCGTTTGTAGTGCGCACATTGCTGCCAGCGCTGCGCTCAATCCCTGCCAGTTTACGGCAGGCCGCCGCCGTTCTGGGCGCCAACCCCTGGCAGGTGTGGTGGGAGGTCGATTTGCCAATTATCGCCCGGGCAGCGCTGGTTGGCGTGGTATTTGCCTTCACCATCTCATTGGGTGAATTTGGCGCCACCAGCTTTCTGGCCCGTCCAGAGTTTCCAACCCTTCCGGTTGCTATTTACCGCTTTCTCGGTCAGCCTGGTGCCTTGAATTACGGTCAGGCGCTGGCAATGAGTACGCTGCTGATGCTGGTCTGCGGGCTGGGGATTCTGCTGATTGAGCGCATCCGTCTGCCCGGAGTTCGAGAGGAATGGTAGGGTTTAGGGCTGATAGATGATCCGGTAAACCCGCCCGGCCTTATCGTCAGAAATATACATTTCGCCGTCCACTCCAAAGATGACATCCGCCGGACGGCCCCAGGTAGCGGCATCTCCGCACAAGCCATTTGGCGTGCGCCATCCGGTGGCAAATGTCTGACTCCCAACCGGCTGCCCGTTCACCAGAATCACCCGTTCGATTTTACAATCCCGGTAATTCAACGGATCGGATGTGTTCCAGGAACCATGGAAGGCAACATACACACTTGTC
>DAOUGY010000299.1:0-5232 GCA_034428975.1 Anaerolineaceae bacterium
GCACATAAATACAGGCATACGTCCGCTCCTTGAGGTCGGGTGATGAGATTATCGTAAACCGGCCGGGCGTTGCGTTCAACCCCCCGTTTGACGGATTTCTGCGGCCGGGAATATCCCCCATTTGGGCGATTCGCGAGGCTTGCCTCACCCCCGGCCCCTCTCCTAGATTTGGAGAGGGGAGAAAAGCGGCTGATTCGGCGGCCTTGCGGCTGAACCTCTTCTCCGCGTCTCTACGGTGAATCTTTGCTCTTCCTTTGCATTCCCGGTGGTCAGGTCAATTTAGAAACAAACCCCCATCTCATGCCCAAATGGGGTGAGATGGGGGCGGTTGGTCCACCGGATCGGGGAGAACTACTCTTCTTCCGGCAGAATTTCAAACGATGTGGTGATGGTGGCTACGCCGCGCAGGGTGGCGGCCACCGAGCAGTACTTCTCCTCGGAGAGCTGGATGGCCTGTTCCACGGCCTTGTCCGTCAGACCTTTGCCGCGCAGGCGGTAAGTCAGGTGAATTTTGCGGTACGGCCAGGGCGGGTTGGGGTCCTGCTCGCCGTCGGCGCTGATCTCCAAAAACGAGAGCGGCTGGCGCTTTTTGGCCATGATGTCCACCACGTCCACCGCGGTGCAGGCACCCAGCGCCACCAGAATCAGCTCGGAGGGTTTCATGCCCACACCTTCGTCGGTGGTGGACATGACGATCGAGTGCTTGGTTGAGTCGATGCCGACAAACTGCTTGCTGCCAACCCATTTGATGATGGATGTACCCATTATGACTCCTTGAATGATCAGGGGGCTTTACCGATGGCGGCCAACAGCTGGCCAACCATTTTTTCACGTTGACCGCGCTCTTCCGGCGAACAGTCCAACAGGCAGTCTGACAGGCTGGTTTGCAGCACGGCCGCGCTGACTCCCTGCACCGCTGAGCGGATGGCGGCCAGTTGCTGCAGCACTTCCAGGCAGTCGCGGTCGCTTTCCAGCATGGCGGCTACGCCACGCACCTGCCCTTCAATGCGATGCAGTCGCCGCTGCAAGGCCTGTTTGGATTGAACATCCTTTACATACATTGTAGCATCCTTCGGGCTGCACCGCAGCCCGCTGGTTTACCCTCAGGTGAAGCGGCCGCGCGAGTTGCAGCTGGCGCTGCCGGACGTGCTGGTGGCGCTGCCGCCGCCGGACGGGCTGTTCCAGGCAATGCGCGAGAGTTGGCGGTGAGTTTCATGGCTCTGGCACACCGGGCATTCGGGGGCGTTCTCCAGATCGCTCAGGCGCATCAGCTTTTCGAAATCCTGTCCGCAGGCTTCGCAGTGGTACTCATAAATAGGCATAACGACCTTTTCCTCCGCAGGAATATACTCCCCAGGAGTATAACCGGGGAGATCGGGGACGTCAAGGGAAGCGCTTGGCGGAGAGTGCTTTGTGCCTGGTACTTGGTGCTTAGTGAAGAGTGCTTAGCAAAGAGTGATCGGTGTCTGGGATGATAATTCCGCTAACCGCTAACAGGCTAATCCGCTAACTGCTAATCCGCTAATCCGCCAACCCGCCGGGCACTCTTTATGGCATAATAGAGCCATGACTACGGATACTTCCGAAATGGCCGACCGCCCGGCGTTGATCCTTTTTGGCGGGGGCGGGCATTGCAAATCGCTCATCGATCTGGTGCGCGCGCAAAAGCGCTACGTCATTGCCGGGGTGGTGGATGACCGCCTGCCAGCGGGCAGCATGGTGCTGGACGTGCCGGTTTTGGGCGGGCGTGATCTGCTGCCCCGAGTGCGCGAACAGGGCATTGACCTGGCCGTCAATGCCGTCGGCGGCATTGGCAACGCGCCCGGCCGTCAGGCGATTTTTGATCTGCTGGCCGGCGCCGGTTTTCGCTTCCCAAGCGTGGTGCACCCCAGCGCGGTGATTGAACCGAGCGTGACGCTGGAGGACGGCGTGCAGGTGCTGGCTTTGAGCTACATCAGCAGCGATTCGACCATTGGTTTTGGCACGCTGATCAACGCCGGGGTGATCGTCTCGCACGATTGCCACCTGGAACGGGTGGTCAATCTTTCGCCGGGCGCGCTGCTGGCCGGCGGAGTGCGCATTCATGACCTGGCTCAAATTGGCATGGGCGCAACCATCAACCTGAATATCACCATCGGCAAGGCGGCGCGCGTCGGAAACGGCGCCACCGTCAAAGCCGATGTACCGGACGGCGGGCGCGTGTACGCCGGAACGATCTGGCCGCCGCGCGAAGCCCGTCCCCACTAGATCTGGAGGTTGTTACTATGTTTAAGAGCAAAAGCACGGTTCCCACCAGCCCCATCGTTGCCCAGCCTGCCGAACGGGTCACCTCGGTGCTGGGCGCGGGCATTACCTGGAAAGGCAGCCTGGGCGGCAGCGGCGGCGTGCGCGTGGAAGGCGCCTTTGAAGGCGAAATCGCGCTGCGCGGTCTGCTGGTGGTGGGGGAAACCGGCCGGGTGGATTGCGAAAACCTGCGGGCCAACATTGTGGTGGTGGCCGGCGCCGTGCGCGGCAACATCATCGCCGAAAAGCTGGAAATCCGCAGTACCGGGCGCGTGTGGGGCGACGTGGTGACCACCTCGTTCGCCACTGAAGAGGGTGCGTTCCTGCGTGGGCAGGTGCGTATGGAAGAAAATGTGGATCTGGGGCTGGAACTGCCTGCCCCGCCGGCGGATGTGCCCCCCACGGAACCGCCGCCGATGGCTCCCGGCGCCGATTAAGCGCCGCACATCCAAACTTGCGCGTTTGGGCGGCGGTGCCGGCAGTTTCATGCACGGGACGGCCGCCTTTTATTTCCCCATCTGGGCATCCGCAGGAGGCAACCCTTGGCCTGGCAATCGTATGTCAGTACTTTAAGTGAATGGTTGGGCGTTTTGGCCGTGATCATGCTCCTGGGCATCAGCCCGGCGTTCCGGCGCGCGCCGATCGGGTTCCGTTATCCCCGGCGCGAGGTGGGGGTCTCCGTTTCGCTCTTTACGCTCCTGTACGTCATCGCGTTTCAGTTTTACGCCCGCCTGGGCGTGGTGAGCGCGCCGGATCTGCCCCGCGGCCCGTACTTTGCCGCCGGCGCGCTTGATTCGCTGCAGCGCGCCATGATTCTGGCGGCCATCGGGCTGGCGGTGTTCATCGCGGCGCTGGCGCTGCGCGGGCAGCCGCTGCGCAGCCTGGGCTGGGGGCGCGGCGGATTAGGCGCCGCGCTGCGCATGGGGCTGGGGGTGGCCATCATGATCATTTTCCTGCGCGGCAAAGGCACCGCTGTCATCGACGGTCTGACCGGCGAAGAGGGCACAGCCTTGCTCTTCTGGCTGGGGCTGGCGCTGGCCGAGGAGACCATTTTCCGCGGTTACCTGCAGCCACGCCTGACCTCGCTCCTTGGCGACCGCTGGGGCTGGCTGGCGGCGGCGGGCCTGTCCACCCTGTGGTATCTGCCCGGCCGTCTGGGCAGCCTGTCCGCGCCCGATCTGATCACCGGGCTGGTGCTGGCGGCGGTGCAGGGCCTGCTGCTTAGTTATATGATGAAGAAGACCCAGCACGCGGCGGCGCCGGCATTGGTGCGCGCCGTCAGCGGCTGGTTGGCGATGGTGGCCTGAGCGCCGGAGGAGACATGCGTTTTTCCAGACTGTTCAGCCAAACCTTGCGGGAATTGCCCGCGGATGCCGAGGTGGTCAGCCACCAGCTTTTGCTGCGCGCTGGTTTTATCCGCCCGCTGGCCGCCGGAATCTTCTCGTACCTGCCGCTGGCGCGCCGCGCCCTGACGCGCATCGAAGCCATCATGCGCGAGGAGATCAACGCCATTGGCGGGCAGGAGATCACCATGCCGGTGGTGCATCCGGCCGAATTGTGGCAGGAGACCGGGCGCTGGTACAAGATCGGCTCGGAGATGGGACGCTTCAAAGATAAGAATGCGCACGATATGGTGCTGGCCATGACGCACGAAGAGGTGGTCGGCGACCTGGTGCGCGGCATTGTGCAGTCATACCGCCAATTGCCCGCGCTGATCTATCACATTCAGACCAAATGGCGCGACGACCCGCGTCCGCGCGCCGGGTTGATCCGCGTACGCGAGTTCACCATGCTGGACAGCTACTCGCTGGACGCCACCTGGGAAGGGTTGGACGCGCAGTATCAGGCGCACTATCAGGCCTACTTTAATATTTTCCGGCGCTGCGGGTTGGATGTGGTGGCCGTGCAGTCCGACACGGGCATGATGGGTGGGCAGATGGCGCACGAATACATGTATTTGACGCCCATCGGCGAGGACACGCTGCTGTTTTGCGACGCGTGCGGCTATTCAGCCAACCGTCAGGTGGCAAAGTTCTACAAGCCCGCGCCGCCCGCCGAGGAACCGCTGCCGCTCAAAAAAGTGGCCACCCCCGGGGCCAGCAGCATTGCCGAACTGGCTGAATTTTTACAAATTCCCGAAACGCGCACGGCCAAAGCGGTGTTTCTGATGGCTTCCCCGGCCGACGGCGGCGAGGAACAATTTATCTTCGCGGTGGTGCGCGGCGATATGGACGTGAACGAGACCAAGCTGGCCAACGTGGTGCGCGCGCGCGAACTGCGCCCGGCCACGGAAGACGAAATCCGCGCGGTGGGCGCCGCGCCGGGCTACGCCTCGCCAGTGGGGCTGCGCGGCGTGTGCGTGGTGGTGGATGATCTTGTCCCGCAATCGCCCAATCTGGTGGCGGGCGCCAACGAGGCCGGCTTTCACCTGCTCAACGTCAATTACGGGCGTGATTATGCCGATGCGCAGGTGGCGGATATCGCCGCCGCGCCGGACGGCGCACCCTGCCCCCATTGCCAGGCGCCCATGCGCGTGAGCCGCGGCGTGGAGGTGGGCAACATCTTCAAGCTGGGCACGCGCTATTCGGACGCGCTGGGCTGCACCTTTTTGGACGAGAACGGGCAGCAAAAACCGGTGATCATGGGCAGTTACGGCATCGGGGTGGGGCGCCTGCTGGCCTGTGTGGCCGAGGAGCATCACGACGAGCGCGGGCTGGTCTGGCCGGTGAGCGTGGCGCCGTACCCGGTGCACATCGTGGCGCTGGCCGGCAAGAACGGCAGCGCCGAGGTGGAGGCCGCCGTGCAAACGCTGGAAAGCACGCTGACCGCCGCCGGGCTGGAGCCACTGGTGGACGACCGCGGCGAGAGCGCGGGGGTCAAGTTCAACGACGCCGATCTGATCGGCCTGCCGCTGCGCATCACCGTCAGCGAGCGCGCGCTGCGCCAGGG